>CAYJPB010000046.1:0-10406 GCA_964371955.1 uncultured Desulfovibrionaceae bacterium
AGTAGCCTTCTAAGCTATTGGTCAGGAGTTCGAATCTCTTCGGGCGCGCCACATATTTTAGAAGGCTTAGAGTAAGAACTCCAAGTCTTTTTTAATTTCTCTCCCTCATTTCCAACCCTTCTTTCAGCCTATAATGAAAGAAAAGGTAAGAATTTATGAAAAATTTTATGATCTGGCTGAACAACTCGCCGATTCAAAAGAAATTTATTCCCTTACAAGCATTTATTATTGCAAGCATTATTTTCCTCAGTGTCTTTTCTTCTTTTTCTGTGTATATGATACATAATTCAACTGCAAATATTATTGAAAATCATGTCAGACATAAAGAAGAGCTGAGTGCAATTATACGTAATATGTATGTCTGTCGGGTTTTGGGACGTGATATATTGTTCGCCGAAGAAGAAGCCGTAAAACAAGACTACTACGACGATTATATAGCTGCTTTTAATAATCTTGATGCGAAGATGGATAATTATTCTACATATTTATCCGGCTCTCAGTTAACAGAATTCATACGCATTATCGAAGAGAAAAATATCTATAAAGAAAGCATGATACTTTCTGCAGATATTTGGATTTCAGGCGGTGATTATGAAGAAGCCCTTTATGCTTTGCAGGTTGTTACCCCTATAGCAACAGAATTTTTTGGCAGCATTGATGAGTTTTCTATTGAAGAAGAAAGGCTCATGAATGAAGCTCTTGAGAGAAACAGCAGACTTGTATTTATGATTTATGTTTCAGGTGTATTAGTGAACATTCTTGCTATATTTGCGATTGTTATGTTTATTAAATTTTTCTCAAGAAGTACGAGTTCAAGCTTGATTAAACTTGAAAATTCTATGTCACGCATTGCCGAAACAGGTAACATGAAGGTTGAAATTCCAAGCGAGCTGTATACTGCCGATGAAGTGGGCAAAATTGCAACGGTTGCAAACAGAATGAAAACCATGCTTCTGGAATATTCATTTAATGACACTCTTACAGGCGGTTATAATGCAAAAGCCTACCATGAGGAATTAAATGATCTATTTAATGACGACAACAAAGAAAAGAAGATTTGGTGCGTTATTTCCGATATGAACAATCTCAAACTTATCAATGATCATTTGGGGCATATGGAAGGTGATAATGCGTTAAGAAATTCGTACTACGCATTAAATGGCGCTTTTTCCAAATACGGTAAAACGTTCAGAGTGGGTGGCGATGAATTTGTTTCATTATTGCTCGACTGCAAAAGAGAAGATATAGAATCGATGATTTTAGACGTTGTAACTCATATCAACAGAGCAAATACGAATGCAGTATATAAATATTCGCTTGCAATTGGTTATGATTGCTTTTCGGGAAGAACTATATACGAGTACAACGACTTCTTTAAAACGGTAGATAAAAAAATGTACGACAATAAAATTGCAAGTAAGCAATCAAGAATGGATGCTCGTGTAAATGAATCTTTGTCGCATGATGACTAATATCTGCAATAGAAAAAATATATACTGTTTGCGCATATTTTCAGCAAGTGAAACGAATTCACCTATTATCTTGTTTTGAGCATTTTTGATACTGCAATGCAAACTCGTCTCCCCCTTAAGTCAAATTAGCTTGATGCGGTATTCTCATTTTTTTTGACAATAAAACATTTGACAATTCCTGTAATTCGTCATACATACATCTTTCTCAATTTTTTTTTGCTTCAGGAATATATTTTATGCTTCAACAAACTAAGCCAAACTATTCGCTTATTGTCGCGCCAATTTTGGCAGGCATTTGTGCTATTGTATTATTTATTTGGTATAATAGTGCTTTCAGTAGTAGATACCATGATATAATGTCGGAAACCTCCATGAAAGACGATACGCAAACTCTCACTGATAGAGAAAGAAGAGATATTCGCGAAGTAATGAACACTCTTTTTACGGATGCTGGCTTGCGTGTGAGCTTTCACATTGCGCACGAAAACGCAGTTCCGCAAAATGTTGGCGAAAACACATTGCGCATAGGTATAGAAATTGAGAATAATGAAGTGTTTTATGTATTTCCTACACGCCTAAGAGATGCATTAAACGTCGAAGAAGAAGTTGTAGAGCAGCAATTTATCAACCATTTTAATCAATGCCTTACAAATCCTGAAGAACTTTCTTTGGGCGAATGTCTTACAAATAATTTACAGTTTATTCGCAATGAAATATATGTTAAGAGGGCAATAGTATTGCCGCAAAGGTAACATGAAAAATCCCTTCTATAAATCAAATCTTACAAAGAGTGAAAAACTTGAAGTAGAAAGTGTTAAGCGCAAAGAAGGCTCGCGCTTTTTACTGGGGATTTTAGTATTTGTAGGGGTTTTTTATGCGTATACACTCAACTTTGAAGTAAAGCTTCTCAAGATTCTTGCTGAAAGTTCTATGGTTGACCAAAGTGGTACATTAACTTTGGATGACCAAAGAGAAATTAAAGAAGTTATTGACTTATTACACGATTATTATGGTTTTGCCACACAATATTTTATTGGTTATCAAAGTCTAAAAATACCGGAAGTCTCCACTCCGACTGTCTTTATTGGCATAAATCCACAAATACACGATATACTTGTCTATATGCCAAGCGGCTACTCAACTGCTTTAGCTCGTCTTGACGCAGATATGCGCATGTGTTTAAGCCCCGCAGAAGAACATACGCAGGAAAATATTTATGAATACAGTGCAAATTTGGAGTGGGATGAAAAGCTTGCGCCTTGTTTGCTTTTTGGCTTAGAGAATCTTCTCAACAACCTTTCCGATCCCACAACATTTTAGTTGTTATTTCTTCTTCATATTATCTAAAATGAGGTAAAGCGCCGGCACAAGGGCAAGCGTAATAGCCGTCGCAAACAGCACACCAAAAGCAAGAGATATAGCAACAGGTATAAGCTGCCTTGCTTGGCGTGATGTTTCTAAAAGCATGGGTGTAAGTCCAATAAATGTGGTGAGCGTTGTGAGTAAGATAGGGCGAAAACGCCTTACACCTGCTTTGTGTATGGCATCATAAGAAGATAAGCCTCTTTCTTTTTCGAGGTTTGCAAAAGAAATAAGCATAAGCGAATCATTCACCACCAGTCCCGAGAGTGCCAATATTCCCAAGAAAGAAATTACACTGAGGCTATAGCCCATTATAATATGTCCAAGAATAGCCCCGACAATACCGAATGGTATAGCAATCATAATGATGATTGGCTGCGTGTACGATTTAAATGGTATGGCAAGAAGAACATAAATAGCAAGTAAGGCAAAAGTAAGCCCTAAATAAAGCACGTTCATGCTGTCGTCAATTTCATCTTGCATGCCGTAACGCCCGTAAGAAAGACCGGGAAAGCGTGCAGCAAGATCGGGTAAGGCATTTGCTTCAAGATCGGCAAGAATAATTCCTGCTTCTGTACGGGGATTTACGTTTGCTGAAACGTATAGCACACGCTCTCCGTCGGTACGTCGAAGCATGGCAGGAGTGAGCCCGTCAATAATTTCCGCCACATCGTAAAGAAGCACTTCTTGATTATCTGGGGTGCGCAACACAAGGGATTCAAGCGTGCTTTCTTCGGATCGTTCGTTTTCGGGCAAGCGTAAGCGAACGGTGATTTCATCCACTCCTCTTTGTTGGCGTAAAACGGTAACGCCTTCAAAATAAGAGCGCACTTGTTCACTCACAGATTGAGAAGTAAGACCCAATTGTTCGCCAAGGGGGGTAAGCTTTATTTGAATCTCTCTGTCTTGACGACTTGTGCCTGTGTCGATATCTGAAACTATGGGATATTCGGCAAAAATCAATGCAAGTTCTTCGGCGGCTTGTTGCAAAACAGCTGTGTCGGCGTGCGACAAAACAACGGTAAGCGCTTTACCTGACCCCGGACCGCTGTAGTCGGCTTGGAAAGAAATGGTTTCTGCACCTAAGATTGAACCGGAAGCCTCTTGCCATAAAAGCGTTACTTCTGTGGTGGTGAGCGGGCGCACTTCCGAATCGGTAAGGTAGAGATAGGCTTGAACAGTTGAGCCCATTTTATTCACATATACACCGGTAGATAACTCATCGCCGCCGTTTTCTGCTATAACTTGCTGTGCCGCGTTTGAAAGTTGGTCGCTTATTTCCCTAAGTCTTTCATCTGAAGTGGAAGATGGCATAGTTACGGAAACATAAGCAAAATCAGATTCGGAAGCGGGCATCATTTCCATGCCCATTCTCCCCGAAAGAACAAAACCGCCCATGATGAAAAGCAGGGCAAGGCATATAGCCAAAACATTATATTTATTTCTTAAAACTTTGTGTAAGAGAGGGCCGTATACTTTTTCTACCCAGAGTGTGAAAACAGTACTGAACTTTCTTTGCAAAGCACTTAAGCGGAACATCAAAGAACCGGGCATAGGTTTTTTATCGTGCGCCAAGTGGCAAGGCATAATAAAAAGACTTTCTATAAGCGAACAGAAAAATACGGCACATACAACAGGAGTTATCGGGGCAAAAAGCATGCCCATGGTATCGGGTAAAAGCAGAAGCGGCAAGAAAGCAACAATATTTGTGAGCACGCTGAATACAATAGGCACAGCAATTTCTTTTGTGCCAAGCACGGCGGCTTCGGGGCGTGAATACCCTCTACGGCGCCAAATATGCACATTTTCACCCACAACGATAGCATCGTCAACAACAATACCGAGAGTTATAAGAAAAGCAAACATGCTCATCATATTGATTGTCATTCCATAAGGGGTAAGAAAAAGGAATGAACCTATAATAGATACGGGTATTCCAAGGCTTACCCATGAAGCAAGCTTTGGTTCTAAGAAGAATGCAAGACAAAGAAACACAAGAGTTATACCGATCAATGCGTTTGAAACAAGCAAGTCTGCTCTGTCCCTGAACACTTGTGCATCGTCGGTGAGCACTTGAATACTCAGCCCTGCGGGTAAGGTTTGGTTAAGCTCGTCTATAATAATCAAAGCATCGTCAGAAACTTCTTGAGGGCTTTGATTGCCGACTCTGTATATTTCAAAAACAATGGCAGGAGTACCATCAAATTCGGCAAAGCTCGGTTGATCCTCGCCTTCTGTCAGTGTTGCTATATCTTCCAAAAGCACACGAGAGCCGTCAGCCTCTGTTATAATGGCAATTTGCCCAAATTCGTCTATATAACTGCGTTTATCACTCACTTTTATATTTATGTCACCATCGCTTGATTCGATAACGCCGGCGCCTTGCTCAACAGATGCTGCTCTTATTGTTGCGGCGACTTGATTAAGCGTAAGCCCATATTCGCGTAATTTCTTTTGAGAAATTTCGATATGAATTTCTCTCTCGGGCAAATCGTCAAGTTCAACTTGCGTGACATTGGGCTGTTGCAAGAGCTGATTCTTTACATATTCTGCCCATTCACGGAGGAATAGCGGGTCATCCGAACCCGAAAGAACCGCGCTTATAACTTCAAGCGTGAAGCCTGCCATAGTTACGGTGGGGTCTTCGGCTTCTTGCGGAAAAGTGGTTATACCATCGATTTCATTTTGTACGTCGAGAAGAAATTGTTGTGCATCCGCTCCATCAACAGGTGATACATAGAGAAAAGAAACACCTGAATAAACATAGGCATTAATTTCATCAACTTCTTCAACATTTTGTAAAGCATCTTCCACGGCAAGCACCATGGAACTTTCCATTTCTTCGGGGCTTGCACCGGGAAGAACAAGATTAATGCTTACCGAATCTGATTCAAAAGGGGGCATAACCTCTTGCTGAGTCGAAAATAGAAAGAGCATACCGCCCACAAGCATGGTGAACATAAGAATATTTGACGCTACGTGGTTATTCACCATCCATGCTATAGCGCCGGTCCAAATTTTTTCGGAGGGTATTTTTTGCTGTGTAGTTTCTGTTTGTTGATTTTTATCGAAATTATTATCTTCCATTGTATTCTCACTTATTCAGAAATTTCCACGGGAAGAACTTCCATTGTGTTTGTTGGGTTTGTCATATCGGAAATCATCACCAAACTGCCGTTCGGAATATTTGCAGCGTCAACGTAACTGATGTCGGCATTTTTCCAAAGAACTTCAACTTCAACGGACTGCAGAAGACTATCAACCACAAGCCAAACAGTTGTGTTATTTTTTACGGCAGAGCGAGGCAGTGCAGCAACATTCTCGAATACACCCGCTTCAAGTAAAATAGTGACTTGATCGCCCATAAGTAGGGGGACTTTACCTGCATTATGCTCAAGCGCAAGCGGATCATCAATGGATACAAGAAGTTTACCCATACGTGAACCGCTTGTGAGCACGTTCACTGTTTGCAATAATTCGCCTTGCCATTCTTCGTTTGCTTTAGTGACAACGGTGACGGGTAATTGACTTGCATCGTGAGAAATAATATCGTTATTATAGAGAGTTTCGACGGCAATTGTCACATCTACCCAGTATTCGTCAATATCAATAAGGTTTGCAAGCACTTCACTTGTGCCTATATGTTGCCCTGTCGAAACGGAACGTGAGGTAATAAGCGCATCAAAAGGTGCACGAATAATGGTGTTTTCAAGATCTATACGTGCCGTATCGAGGTTTGCTTGAGCAATTGCCACATTCGCCTCTGCTTTAGCCAGTTGTGGTTCACGAAGTGCAAGACTTGCGTTTATGCTTGCGCTTGAAGCGACGTTAGGGGCAATTTGTGAAAGTTGATTGTATTCATTACGAGCCACATTTTGTTGCCCGAGTTCAATGTCGTAATCGGCTTGCGCTTGGGCAAGACTTGCTTCTGCTTTTTGCAAAGCAAGTTCATAGTCAATGGTTTCGAGTTGTAAAAGAATATCACCCTCTTGAACAAAAGCACCGGGCTGAAAATTCTCTGCCAAACTTGCAACAGTGCCGCTCACTTTTGATTTTATATCCACTTCTTGCGAGGGAACAAGCGTACCTATTGTGTCAATAATGATAGGCACACTGCCGTGCGTTACGGTGATAACTTCAACTTGCGGAACGATTGGGGGCGGCACAGCCCTTTGCGGTGTGGGTTTAGTTGCCATAAAGGTATACGCAATACATATTCCAAGCACAATAATAATAAGAGGGAGGAGTTTTTTTACAATTTTCATAAAGTGATTCCTAATGCTTTGTAGAGATTTACACGTAAGCGCAACAGTTCTGCTTCTTCACGGATAAGCGTGCGTTCAAGTGTTTGTAAACTTTGTAATTGTGTGATATATCTTAAGAAAGTATCAGTGCCATTTAAGTATTGAATTTGTGCTTCAACTTCTGCGGCTCTTTCGTATCTAAGTTGCTCATTAAGATTTTCAAGATAGGCGACTTGCGCTTGTTCGGCTTTTAATGCAGTATCTACTTCATTCAATGCATTTGTTACAGTTTCAACATAGTTTATCACGGCTATACGTGCGGCGGCATCAGCTTGATCTGCACGTGCGGCATTTGTGCCTGCATCAAAAAGAATTCCTCCAAGTGAAGCGACAAGACTTGTCGCCCAGTTATCGAGCAGGACTGATAGTGCCGACGTTGCCAAGTTTGCATTTGCACCAAGGGTTATTGTGGGGAGAAATGCCAAATCTGCAATTGCTAAATCTCTGTCGGCTGCAAGGAGTGCGTATTTAGCCGCTCTTATGTCGGGTCTGTTTTCCAATAAATCAGCGGGTATGCCGGTTTGGGGAAGTGGGGGTAATTCGGGAAGATTCGTTGCCGTGATATTTAAATCATAGGTAGAAAGTTCGCCCGTTAGAATGGAAAGGCTTGCAAGTAAAGCTCTTTCCTGTTCAAGTAGGATAGGTTCTTCCGCTTGCGAACGCACAAGTTGTTCTTGTTGCTGTAAAATATCTAAGGAGGAAGCCAAACCGTTCGCGTAACGGTTTTGTTGCAATTCCACCAAGGTTGAGTTTAATTCAAGTTGTTCATGTAAGATGTCCAATTCGGCGCGAGTGGAAAGAAGATTTATGTAATTATTTGCAATTGTAGAAGAAACCGTCAATACAACTGTGAGCAAATCTTCATAGGTTGCTTGATAACTGTATTCCTCGGATTGGCGCTGTGCCGCAACTTTTCCCCAAAGATCTAATTCGTAAGAGAGAGCAAGTCCTCCGCTATAATTTATTCTGTCAGAGTATGTGCTTGATGTATTTTCATTGTTTCGCGTTTCAGAATTGCTGTCGTTCACACTCGAGCTATAGCTTAAAGAGGGAAATAAATTTGCTGTGCTTATGTCTAAGCTTGCGGCACTTTGATCGAGCTTTGCAAGCGCAATTTGTAAATCAAAATTACCCGTCATTCTATCGTCACTAAACAACGAAGTAAGCGCCTTCTCTTCAATAGCGTTTAATTCCGGGCTGTTAAAAGCTTCCCACCAACGAAGGCTATCCACCGCCTCTTCACCGCTCGGCACTAAATAGCTTTCGGGAAGCGGTAAATCAGGTATGTCGTATGTGCTCATGTTTGCGGCACAACCGGATAAAAATAAAAAAGAAAATATTAACGCTGTACCTTGAAAAGTTTTCAAAATCATTCGGCTTACCCCACGACTGTTCAAAATTTATACACTGCATTGCTGAAATTGTATAATAAATAGGCAAAGCATAATATAATGTGCTTGTTTATTGTCTATTTGCTCTTATATAAGCAAAAACTGTGCCAAGCATAAATGTCTGCGGCTTATAAGTCAAGAAGAGTTTTAGACAGGTCAAATTTTTTTTGATTTATCTAAAAAATGGAAAAAATACTAATGCACTGTACAATACAGTTAATCATACATCTTATGAAGATGGACTTTGCAGGTAGATTTCTAAAAGACCTTCTGGGGGATTGATAATAATTTTTTTATTTTCTATATCTATTTCATGAACAAACTGTGGCACGGCGGGAAATAAAATTTCTTGCTTATTGTTTGTGACAATTCGCCACATTTCCTGCCCGGGCATGAAGTCAACATGCTCTAAAATACCAATAAATATTTCTTGTTCGTCTTGTATTGTGTATACACTTACACCAATTAACTGATAAACAAACACATCCTCATCGTCTTTATTTTGCTGAGAAGAACGTGTGTGCTTTTTTAGAAAATCGCGCATAACTTTAGAGTCGATGCAAATTTCATAATTTCTCAGGAGTTCGGCATCGTCCCTGTTATAACAGTTTTCTAATTTAAGAATAAGGCTATCTTTATTGGTCTTGTAGCTCTGCGTTTTCACGTCAATTATTTTTTCTTCGCCCTCTTTGTCGGGAGAAACAATAAATATTGGCGCTTTCAGCAGAAAAGGGGAGTCTGCATAATACTGTACGCAGACTTCGCCTTTTATACCGTGTGGTCTGGTAATAAGACCAATAACTAATGCATTTGTAAGGCTATTCAAGGATTTCCAATACGATACGCTTACGAGCTTTTGCAGAGGTTGCACTCAAAATTGTACGAATGGCACGAGCTGTGCGTCCTTGTTTCCCAATCACTTTCCCAAGATCTTCTTTGGCAACAGAGAGTTCAAGAACAGAAGTTTGTTCTGCTTCTACTTCACTTACTTTCACTTGATCCGGATTATCCACTAAAGCTTTTGCAATGTATTCAACTAAGTCTTTCATGTAACAAATTCCTTTAATCTCACTTGAGATGCTTTATGCGGAGCACAATACCCCTTTGTAGAATCAATCAACACTAATAATAACACAAAGTTATACGACTTTGGGAAAGCTCATATCACAGAATTGTCATTTGTTTCGACCTCTTTGTAAGAAGTAAATCATTGTGATTTACCGCTTGTAATCAAGAAAATCAGAACACGAAATTAAATCCTTGTGAACATTAATAAGATTTATATATCAAATTAAAAAAAATAGCAAGTCTTTAAGCTTTAGAAGCTTTAATAAGTGATTTTACTGTATCACTGGGAATAGCGCCCAATCCGAGCCATTTTTCAATTTTTTCATGCTCAAGTTTAATTTCGGCGGGATTTGTATTTGGGTTGTAGTAGCCCAAAAATTCTAAGGGTCTTCCGTCACGACGAGTTTCGCTGTTTATAGCAACCACATGATAAAATGGGCGTTTTTTGCATCCTGTACGAGTCAAACGTAATTTTACTGACATATTATTTCCTTTTTGTTCTTTTATTATGAGAAAGTATTACTTTCTTTTTTTCTTTTTTTGTTTTTTTGTAGCTGATTTCTTTGTAGCTGAACGTGTTGGCATTCCCATGGGCATATCACCAAAGCCCGGCATTCCACCAAGGCCTCCCAAACCGCCGAGTCCGCCCATGCCACCAAGTTGGTTTGACATTGCATTCATATCGGGCATACCTTTCGGCATTGCCATGCCTTTTGGCATATTTGGCATTTGAGGCATTTTGCCTTTGCCGCCCATCATACTCGACATCATCTTGCGCATTTGGTCAAACTGTTTTACAAGCTGATTGA
>CAYJPB010000046.1:10416-15628 GCA_964371955.1 uncultured Desulfovibrionaceae bacterium
CAGTAAATCGGGGTTTCTTCTTTCTTTCATGGTCATGGAATTGATAATGGCTTCAGTGCGAGCCATTTCTTTTTCCGCATTGCCAAGCTCAGAAAGCTTTGAAGCCATATTGCCCATTCCCGGTATCATTTTGAGAATTGATTCAAATGAACCGAGGCTCTTCATACGCTTCATCTGCGTTCTAAAATCTTCAAAATCGAACTTCGCCTTTTGCATTTTCTTTGCTAAGGCTTCAGCTTCATCATTATCTATGGTTGTTTGTGCTTTTTCTAAAAGAGTGAGCACATCACCCATACCTAAAATTCTTCCGGCTATTCTGTCTGGGTGGAACACTTCCATTTCAGAAAGTTTTTCGCCCATACCCACAAGCTTTACAGGTGCATTTGTGACGGATTTAATGCTGAGTGCCGCACCGCCTCTTGCATCGCCGTCCATTTTTGTAAGCACAACGCCGGTAATGCCAAGCTTTTCATTGAATGAGCTTGCCACAGTTACCGCATCTTGTCCTGTCATGGCATCGGCAACAAAGAGGATTTCTTGCGGAGAAACCGCCGCTTTAATCGCTCCAAGCTCGTCCATCAATGTTTCATCGATGTGCAAACGCCCTGCTGTATCGAGAATAATAACGTCGTATTGCTCATTCTGCGCTTCTTGAAGAGCGTTATTCGCAATATCGACAGGCTTCATTCCCTGTTCTGTTTGGTAGCAAGGAATACTTAATTGCGAGGCCAAAGATTTCAATTGATCGATAGCCGCCGGTCTGTAAATATCACAAGGAACCAAGAATGGGCGTTTCTTTTGCTTTCTC
Source organism: uncultured Desulfovibrionaceae bacterium (assembly GCA_964371955.1). Lineage (GTDB taxonomy): Bacteria > Desulfobacterota > Desulfovibrionia > Desulfovibrionales > Desulfovibrionaceae > CAYJAZ01. The sequence continues at coordinate 11,225 of CAYJPB010000046.1, forward strand.
AAGAGGTTGGCAATTTTTGCTGAGGAAGTTGTTTTACCCGAACCTTGCAAGCCCACCATCAATATAATTGAGGGTTTTTTATCGAGATTGAGCGCTGTTTGTTCGCCACCAAGCAAGGCTACAAGTTCGTCATGCACCACCTTGATGAGTTGCTGTGAGGGGTTCACACCCTTTATAACTTCAACGCCCAAGGCTTTTTCTTTCACGGTTTCGGTAAAGTCTTTCACGACCTTAAAGTTTACATCTGCTTCCAAAAGCGCAAGACGTACTTCACGCATAGCTTCTTGAATATTGCTTTCAGAAAGCTGTGCGCGTCCGCTTATGGTTTTGAATACCGATGTAAGTCTGTCCGAAAGGCTCTCAAACATATCTTTTCCTCTTTACCAACATAGAGTACAGTTATATACTGTACATCAATAGCGTCGCTTTGTCAAATTTCAAAATTATAACAATTCAAAAGCGTTGAAGAAATAGCTGATTTCAAAAGCGGCTGTTTCGGGAGCGTCTGATCCGTGAACTGAGTTTGCTTCGATTGATTCGGCATATTTCTTTCTGAGTGTGCCTTCTTCAGCGTTTGCAGGGTTGGTTGCACCCATAAGATCACGGTATTTTTGAATGGCGTTATCTGCTTCCAAAACTGAACAAACAACAGGGCCTGAAATCATAAAGTCAACAAGTTCGCCAAAAAATGGGCGTTCTTTGTGTACTGCATAAAAACCTTCTGCTTGTGACTTTGTAAGCCAAACTTTTTTCATGGCGACAATTTTTAAACCGGCATTTTGAATATCTGCCAAAATTTGTCCTTCAAGATTGCGTGCGGTTGCATCGGGCTTGACGATTGAAAAAGTGCGTTGTAACATATTAATCCTCTTTCTGCTAATGAATTGGGAAAGGAGTATGCTATAATTTATTGTATATTGCAAGTAAAATTATTCATCATAAAAATTTAAAAATTTATCTCTATGTAACATGCTAATAATACAGATAAAAACATTCATTTGTCAGAAGCGGTTTTTTTCTGTTGAATCCTTATTTAAAATAATGTATGAATAGCCTAACGATTCAGGAGAAGAAGAAAATGACTATGACAAAGAAAGAGGCGCTTCTCGGGGCTGCAAAAGAGCTGTTCGGCGAGTTTGGCTATGCAGAAACTACATTTAAAAAAATATCTGATAAAGCAAATGTTGCTCTTGGCTTACTCACTCATCACTATGGAAACAAAGAAAAACTGTTTCTTGCTGCTGGTTTAGACGTTTTGAATAATTTTATTTCTGTACTGCAAGCGTCGATTGAAGATAGTGCAAGCGGCAAAGAAGCAGTGCTTAGCTACTGCAGAGCCTATCTAGATTTCACGATTAACCCCAATTCAAATTGGCTTGTGCTTGTGCGTTGTTCGCCTTATTCAGACATGAAAGTTTCGGCAGATAGGCAAGTGATGTTTGAAAAATTCAATGACGTACATAAAATTTTGGAACAAAGCCTGAGCCGTGGCATTATAGATGGTTCTATTCGTGAGTTGCCTATTCAAGCCACTGAGCAAGTGATTGTTTCTATGCTTGTCGGTGTTAACAGAACACAAGTGCTCACTCCTTATGCCTGCAACAATCTTTACGAAGAAACTTTGACCTTTGTCGAAAAAGCTATACGTGCTTAAGTTTATATTATTATGGATACATTATTTTTAGCCTTTATTATGGGCCTTGTTGAGGGGCTTACGGAATTTCTTCCGGTTTCATCAACAGGCCACCTGATATTGGCGAGCAACTTATTGAACTTTACCGGCGAACAGGCTTCGAATTTTGAAGTTATTATTCAAATAGGCGCTATGTTTGCTGTGATTTGTTTATACTTTAAGCGGTTTTGGAATTTGCTTTTTCCGAAATTCGGTAATGCCCAAGCCCCAAAATTTTCCGGATTTTACGGACTGTACCTGCTTTTTCTCACGTCACTGCCTGCCTCACTGCTCGGACTTATCTTTCATTCTTACATACGCATGCTTTTTAGCGTGCAGAGTGTGCTTTTTTTCTTGGTTTTTGGCGCAATTTGTATGCTTTTTGCTGAATGCTATCAATCCAAAAAAGAAAAGAAATTTGCTGAAAATAATGAAATAAATGAAAATACCATACATTCCATTGACGAACTGAAAGCGCGTCATGCCATTGGCATCGGCTTCTTTCAAATTCTTGCGCTTTGTCCGGGTTTTTCTCGCTCTGCTTCCACTATTATGGGAGGCATGTTTTTCAATCTTTCACGCAAAACAGCGGCAGAATACTCTTTCCTTGCGGCTGTACCTATTATTGTTGCTGCCGCCGGTTATGACTTTTTAAAGTCATTCAGCACTTTTACCATGGATGATTTAACGTTTTTTGCTTACGGCATCTTTTTTTCCTTTATATTTGCTCTACTGGCAATCAAGTTTTTTATATCTTTTGTTTCGCGTTTTAGTTTAAATGTTTTTGCTTATTACCGAATTATTGTAGCTATTGTTCTTTATTTCTACTTTTTTTAATAAATGAAACCTCTGTACAATGTATTTTATAATTGCACAGAGGTTTTATAGTTTTTATGTAAATATATTTATTGTTCTAATTCGGCAACGGCGGCTTTAATACGGCATACGCCACACACGGTTGCAGAAGTAGAATAGCCACACATTTCGCAAGGGGCAAGTTCGATGCCGTGTTCCTTTTCATCTTGCGCAAAGACAGGTCTACCTCTTTCCAGAAAACCTTGATAAAAGTCAAGCTTTCTGCCGGGCATTGCTTCTTCCAAGTCCACCCAAATATTTTTTAATTTTGTAAAACTTGCACCGCTTGAGTAAGGACAAGGAGCGTGATGATTTTCTATGCCTTTAAGAAAAGCATAATTTGCTGTTTCAAATTCGCCAAGTCGCCACAAGGGTTTTACTTTGCGCGCAAAGCCATCACTGTCTTCTAATAGAGGCGCTTGATCGCTAAGGTAGGCTTTATCCCAACGCAGAGTGTTTGAAAAAAGTCTTGCCACTTCATCGTCTAGGTTATGCCCTGTGGCAAGAACGTCAAAACCCATATCTTGCGCGGTTTTGTTGAAATAATAACGCTTAATTTTTCCACAAGCAGAGCAGATGGGGCGCTTGAGTCTCGCTTTTACTTTTGGAATTGCCAAACCTTCGAGCTCCATTTCCTTTACAATCAATTGCAAATTGTGTGCATTGCAAAATCTTTCGACAACTTGTCTTGCTTTTATGGAAGATTCACCAATCGACAAATCGATATGCAAGCCCGTAACATTATAGCCTTGCGAGGCAAGTTCAAGCATAAGCGCAAGACTGTCTTTACCACCTGAAAGAGCGACAAGAATTTTGTCGGAATGGGTAAATAAAGGTCCTTTGTGGAGGGGGCTTGCTTTAATGCCTTTTTCCACTTGTCGTGAAAAAAATTCTAAAAAACAGGGTTCGCAAAAGGCTGCGTTATGACTTGGCAGGGCTGCGATTGCTTTTTCTTTGCAACGTGTGCACTTCATTATTTATGCTCTTTTTTTAGGGGAATTTACGTAAATCGTGCACAATAGCAAGTATTTCAACAGTTTCTTCACTTATTTGGTATATCAAAATATAGTGTGCTTGAATTGCTGTCTCGTATGTGTTTTCAATTCTGCCGTATCTTCCGGATTTTGGGTGATTTTTGAGAGTAGTGCATAATTCATCAATGAGCATATCAAACTTTAAAGCCTCTTGAATATTATCTTCCGCAATGAAATTGACAATGGTGTCTCTGTCATTTTCTGCGCTGTTAGTCCAAACTATATTCATGCTATTGATCCTGATATTAATTGCTCTTTACGCTTGTTCGTGTTTTTTAAAACAGCGGCTTCGTCAAGCGTTTTACTTTTTGTAACTTCGGCTCGTGCTTTGATTATTTTGGCATCAAACCATGTCGCCCAAACTTCCTTGTCTTGAAAATTTTTAACATATTGACCCATAAAACCGGTAAGAACGTCCACCACCTCTCTATCATTTTCTCTGGCGGCGAGTGTGAATGCATCTTTCAGCTCTGAGTCGACTTTAAATGTAAATGTTGAAACAGGCATATTAAAGCTCCTCATTATTGTAATGTGCTTTATATGTAGCAAAGCATATGCTTTCTGTCAATATATGTTATTTTAGTTGAAAAATATGAAAGTTAATCTATTTCAGTAGATTAAAGCATTTATGTGTAGATTGATTAGTAAAAGGAAACAGAGAAAAACACTTGGTAAATTGTTTTTTGATTTACCCCTATTACAATTTGACATTTGCGATATTAGTGTATATATCTATATATCCATTTGGGGGGCGCACAGGTTTCGACGTGGGCGAAGAAGCCAAAATGGCAGGTCGAGGCGCCGCTGGCCTCGTAAAAAGCGGCACAAATGTAATTGCAAACG
>CAYJPB010000047.1:0-15348 GCA_964371955.1 uncultured Desulfovibrionaceae bacterium
ATAAGGTTTCCAAAGGAAATTATTTCCTTTGGCCCCGCCGGAGGCGAATCATATTATTGACAACATCATCTACTCAGCTTCGTATCCTTTTGACTGTGCAAAGCGTAAAATCTGCGATTGCGCGCTTTTGAGTTCCTGCACACGCACTTTGTAGAGCACTTCTTTATCTTGGGCATACATATCGAATGCCATAAGGAGGATTGTGTCAAGCCTATCCGCCATTGTCTTGTATTCAACAAAGTCGTCACTGGATTTTATTTGTTTTTCTAAGAGAGTATAGAGATGTGTTTTTAGTTGCACAATGGGTAAAAGCGCTTGAGCGGGACTAAGCGCTTGCACTGCCTGAATACGCACTAGCTCATACACGCTTTTTTTCAATTCGTCGGAATCGATATCTTCACCGATTGTTGCTTGATATATTATTGTAATTGCGGCTTTCACCGTATGTCCGACGGGATTGAGGAATTGATCGTTCACCGTGCGAGAAACCCCGACGGCACCAATTCCGTGATGGCTGAGGAAGTCGCCAATCCATTTTGAAAGAAGTGTATTTTGTTCTTGAGTACAGGTGTGAATAAGGGGCATAGTATCTCCACCGAATAAGGGCTTTATTCTCTGCCGAGATATTCGCGACTTTCGGTATTAATTTTGATTTTATCGCCGATATTGACGAAAATAGGCACTTGAATAACAGCGCCTGTTTCAACAGTTGCAGGTTTTGTGACGTTAGAAACGGTGTCGCCTTTTGCGCCCGGCTCTGTTTCAGTCACTGCAAGTACAACAGAATTAGGGATTTCAATGTCAATTGCTTCTCCTTTGTAGAGAAGAACCTTACAAATTTGTGCTTCTTTCAGGAAGTCTGCCTTACCGGAGGTAGCTTCTTCACTCACTTGAAGTTGTTCGTAGCTCACTTGATCCATAAAAACAAGGGCTTCACCGTCGCGGTACAGGTATTGCATTTCACGGTGCTCCATATCGGGTTTATCAACTTTTTCACCGGAGCGGAAAGTATTGTCTACAACACGTCCGTTCAAGAGATTACGCAATTTTGTACGCATCATTGCGCCGCCTTTGCCCGGCTTAAAGTGTTGAAATTCAATAATTTCAAAGGGTGTACCGTCAATTTCGATTTTTAATCCACGTTTAAAGTCAGTTGTTGAATACATATTAATCCTCTTTAAATATTTTTTATACCATTTGTCTTCTTAGTATGTAGAACTTGACATTCTGCACTCCGAAAGAAAAAAAGTCAACTCTTTGTAAAGGGCAAAAAAATGCGAAAACATATGGAGAACGGTGCAATTAGCCTACTTTATCTCAATTTATAAAACTTGCTATTAATAAGAAAAAAGGGTATATTCCTTTTCTTTCTTGAAGAAGAAAGGAAAACTAAAAAAAAAGATACATGAAATAAGGGTAATACATGAAAAAAATGCCACATAATGAAGCGATACACGATTTTTGGTATCCACTGCTCACCAGTGTTGAACATGAAATTACAGGAGTTTTGCAAACAACTGTAAACCAAGGCGGAACGCGCCCCGTATGGAAAAAAATTGTTGAAAATGAAGAAACTTTTGCAATGGCATATCCGCAAGAAGGTTTTTTACGCACAGCAGTAATTGTGCAAGGTGAAGTTGAAGGGAAATTAGAACCTATGCATGTTGTTCCTTTGCTCGAAGGATACCAAAATGTTTTGGTTGCAGAAGATGCACATAGATGGCCGAATAAAGTGTGCGCCGATGTTCTTATGCATAACCCTACAATAAAGAAATCTTTTTGGTTGCACGACCCAATGTATTATCGTGATGAAGAATATCTACAGCCGGACCAAGCGCAACTTATGAAACTTGGCGGAATTGTGTATGGGGTACGCCGTGCATTGCTTGACGAAGCCACCATAACACAGGGTGAAGCGTATGAACAACACGCTTTGGAATTTTTAGCGGCAAATCCCGATAAATCTCGCCTTGATGTGCCACCTTTAAAAGTGCCCTTGCAAGGAAAGCAGATGATAGGCTTAGGCAGATACGCCTGCGAATATCAAGCAAGAGTTACAGTTAACAATTTGGATTCTTTTGATTTTGGGCCGGAAGGCGCACAAAAGAAAATTTATTCTTTTCTAGTAAACCTCGCTACAGAAGAAGAACCCATGCCTGTTATACTTTACGCATCTGAAAAAATCATCCACAAAGGTTTAGAATTGGAAGAAGGCATGGATATTGATATCGTCTTTTGGCTTCAGGGGCGTGTCGACGACTAAAATGTCTTCTTGACAAGGAAAAATATGGATATTCAGGGAATAGTATATACAATAGCGGTTTCGTGTATTCCGCTGATGATGGGCATTATCTTCCATGAAGTTGCTCATGGCTATGTTGCGTATTTATGCGGCGACACAACGGCAAAAGCGCAAGGTAGGCTCACGCTTAATCCTATCCCGCACATCGATCCGATGGGAACAGCTTTCTTTGTACTCACGGCGGTAATGGGGCCTTTTGTTTTTGGTTGGGCAAAGCCTGTGCCTGTTAACCCCATGCGCTTTATGAAAATAAAAGATGCAAAATTGGGCATGCTCCTTGTAGGGCTTTCAGGGCCTATGACAAACTTTTTGCTTGCAATTCTTTTTGCAATTCTTACAAAAGTTTTGCTTTTCGTAAGCAGTTATAGCTTTTTAATGAGCCCCGCAGGAACTTTTTTGCAAGAAATGTTTGTGATAGGAATACAGATTAATCTTATATTAATGATAATAAACCTCATCCCAATCCCCCCACTCGACGGAAGCCATATTGTTGCAAAATTCTTGCCCTATCCACTGGATTCACAGTATATGTCTTTTGGCAGATACGGTATGCTTGTTTTGCTTATACTTATTATGACAAATATTATCGGAAGTATAATACAATTCTTCTTAGGGTTTATCCTCCCGATTTTTATTAATTTCATTGTTTAAAATGGAGAAAAGAATGAAAGAATCAACAGTCTCAGGCATGCGCCCCACCGGCGCTTTGCACATTGGGCACTATTTCGGCGCATTAAAAAACTATGTTGCCATGCAGTATGAATACCCCTGCCTCTTTTTTGTTGCCGATTGGCACGCACTCACAAGTGACTATGCACAAACTGAAAATATAAAACTCTATACAAAAGAAATGGTTTTGGATTGGCTTTCAACGGGATTAGATCCCGAAGCGTGCGGAATATTCTTACAATCTGAAATAAAAGAAACTGCCGAACTTCACTTGCTTCTTTCTATGATTACGCCTCTGGGTTGGCTTGAGCGTTGCCCTACATATAAAGAACAGCAAGAGCAAATAACCCATAAAGATTTGGGAAATTATGGCTTTTTGGGTTATCCCGTACTTATGGCTTCGGATATTCTTCTCTATAGAGCAAGTTTTGTTCCCGTCGGGCAAGATCAGGCGCCGCACCTTGAAATGACAAGAGAAATAGCAAGACGTTTCAACCATATTTACAATCAAGATGTTTTTCCCGAACCACAAGCAAAGCTCACCCCCTCGGCAAAATGCCCGGGCCTAGACGGCAGAAAAATGTCAAAATCATATAATAACGGAATTTTCCTCAAAGATACATTGGAAGAAATTACCCCGAAAGTAAAAGGTATGCTTACCGACACAAGCAGAGAGCGCCGTAAAGATCCCGGTAATCCCGATGTCTGCAACCTTTTCCCTTATCACATACTTATGTCAACCAAAGAGCAATGCGACGAAATTCGCGAGGGATGCACAAGCGCAAGCATAGGCTGTGTGGATTGCAAGAAAATTTTCCTTGAAAGTATAGAAAACTTCCTTGCCCCCATTCACCAAAAACGTTCTGAAATACTTGCAATACCAAATTATATCGACGACGTTCTTTCAACGGGCAATAATAAAGCCCGCACTGCCGCCGCTGAAACTATGCGCTTAGTGCGTGATGCAATGAAGATATAAATTTATATTTTCCACAAAAATACAATGAGCCCTCCGTACAGTATTAACTGCGCAGAGGGCTCATTTCATATTAATGTAATTTTTGAACAGTAAGCAAATTAAATCCTTATACTGTCGCGAATATCTTCAATTCTGTTGCGTGCAAAAAGCAAATAAGAGAGCACAAGCTCGGGCGAATTGAAAGTATGTGTCACAAGAAGTGGATTATACGTACACACTGCGTCTAAATATTCAATTGCGGCAGTGAAGTTATCTTGATTATTTCTTTCGGTGATGTCCGGATAGAGCGTATAAAGAGCTGTAAAGAAATCACGCACAACAAGCACCATTCCTTGCACTTCATAGATTCTATTATCTATTGTATAGAAAGGCTCGTCAGAGGTAGACTGCAATAAACCTATAGCATAACCAAGAAGCCTGTCGCCAAGAATAAGATCGATAGCATTGTAGATATCGTCGGCTCTTGCGTTATAAATAGCATTGCCTGCAAGTAAATCTTGCTTATACTTTTCAATAAGTTCTAAACCTTCTTCATAGGAGGCTTCCGCAGAAGGCAAAAAGAGCATACCCCAACGAGAGGGGCTCAAAGCAAAGCTGTTCATACGCGCGGCGTAAAGATCGTCATTTTCTCTGTCACTGCTGCCAAGTTTTGCTATATCGGTAGAATAAAAATCTATAATTGTTTTTGTTGCGTTGTATACACCGTATTGCCTGTACGCGCGGTTATCGAGAATATATTTATTAAATATGATATCATTGGCAGACCAGCCAAAAGTTGAATTTAATTCATAATTCATCTGGCTTGTAATGGCATCAATAAGTTCCACACCTTTTTGCTCTTCCGTTGTGCTGTCGGCAGAAATTTGATACGCATGAGGAAAAACTACGGGGTCTATAAATGAATACAGCTTTTGAGAACCCCATACGACAAATATTATCGAAAACAGAAAGGCTATTTGCCCTATAACCAACAGAATAACATTTATTCCGTTTTTTTTGTTAAATACACGATTATGTTTTTCTTCGTGTTCGTAACTATACATATCTTCTTCTTTTTTTGAAAATAATCCCATATTTTTTTATACTCCTTGAATTGAGGATTATTATAAAATAAGTACATATCACAAAACGTCAATATTCGCTTTATACTTCTTTGAAAAGCGACTTTTCAAGACTTGTTCTAGACTTTTTATAAGATTTTAAAATCTCTTAACATTTTAGCTAGGCAAAATTTTCTTCTTTTTAGATTATAGATGAAAATACTAGGAAAATTTGTCAAAAAAACTTTCTCAATTTTTACTATCCTTATCAGCATTAAGTATAATATATTGTATTTATGTATAATTTATATATTTGGCACGCTCTTTGCTTAATGAAAACATCGAGACTGGCTGATCGATATATAATTTTCCACGGAGGGAACAACCATGAGTAGCCATTTAGATTATGAAATCAACAAAGAATTAGGTGAATGTTATCTGTTTATGGGTGAACTTGAAAAAGCCGAAACATATTACAACAAAGCTATTGAATCAAACCACAAAATTGCTGCGCCATTTTTGGGCTTAGCAACAATAGCCATTCAACGTAACGATTACGATAAAGCGCTTATATTTTATAAAAAAGCTTTGTCATTAGAAGCAAAGAACGATAAGTCTCTTACAGGTATCGGTTTAGTGCTTATGGAAAGAGAAATGTATGAAGAAGCATTCGCACGTTTCCATGATGCGCTTTCAATCAATTCCGCAAACATGGTTGCACTTTCTTGTCTTGTGCGTATATCCTATATACTTAATAAGGTAGAAGATGTCATTCCATTCTTAGAGCGCGGGATTGAAGCTGACGAAACACAAAATACACGCATAACTCTTGCCGGTTGCTACATAAGCCTTGACAGACATCAAGAAGCTACAAAAATCTTGAGAGATGTTTTGAGCGTTGAACCAGATAACCGCGGAGCAAGCGAGCTATTAGAGCATATCATTTCTCTTGCGGCATAAAATTTTGTTAACATACCTAATGTTGGCAAGTTAGCGCGCCATTCTAATTCAATACAAAAAGTTGAGTTTACTCACTTTTTCCAAGCGCAATAAGATGTATCTTATGCAGGTCTGTGCGCATACGCAATTGTATAATCTTTTACTTTGCGTGCACAGAAGGATTAGAATTATGTTGGCAAGTTAGCCCTCCTGAGTATTCCGATGCTACAGCTAGGAAAATGCATCGGAATACTTGTAGAGAATTTTAATCATCAACAGTGCAAATTTTCTCACGTTCACAACTAGCTGATATTATATATTTTATTTCAAACACAAAGAACTGTTTGCAAAAATATTAAAATAGTTTATTCTTTCTCAATAAAATTTTATTTGCAGAGAAGTCAATGCTTTTCTGCTATTGTGAGGAAGAATGTATATTTGTGCTCCCCTTTATCCCGGTCCAAGCTCCACCCATAAAGAAGCTCTCAAGGCGCTGTCACGTGATTACTATCCCGGTCGTTACAGCGAAGAGTACGCTAATGCGTACAAGTATGTTTGTGAAAACATTAAAAGTATGTGTAATACACAAAATGACGTTGTTTTACTCACAGGCGAAGCGATTATGGGTTTATGGACATCTCTTAAATCCACTTTAACCGCTAACGACAGGGTTTTATCAATAGGCACAGGCGTTTTTGGAGACGGTTTTGCCGATATGGCGCGTGCAATCGGGTGTGAAGCGAAGCTTCTCTCTTACCCCTACGATACAACAATCCAAGACGAGCAACTTAAGGAAATTGAAGAAGCTATTGACGATTTTAAGCCGACTATGATTACTGTTGTGCATTGTGAAACCCCTTCAGGTACTCTTAATCCCTTAGCGAAACTCGGCGCTCTCAAAAAAAGTAAAAATGTTCCCCTCTTTGTTGTTGATGCTGTTTCAAGCATGGGCGGAACTCCCATTCATACCGATGATTGGAATATTGACATTCTTATCGGCGGTTCGCAAAAGTGCTTTTCATGCCCATCTGATTTGACGATTTTAGCAATCAGCCCGACAGCGTGGGAATATATCGATAAAGTAAACTATATTGGTTACGATGCCCTCAAGCAATTTATGGGTATTGGCTATGATGTACAAAAATATCCTTATACTCCGCATACAAGCGGTGTGTTTGCCCTCTATGCGGTTTTGCATGCCTATAATTTAGAAGGTATTGATAATGTATATAAAAGGCATGAAGCTGTTGCGCTTATGTGCCGTGACGGAATTAAAGAACTTGGACTCGAACTTTATGTCAGGTCGGGTTCTATACCCTCCCCAACTGTTACTTCTGTCTATGTTCCTCAAAACTGGATTTGGAAAGAAAAGCATAATGCACTGTGTGAAGAAGGTGTCTTCCTTGGCGGAAGTTATGGCTCACTCGACGGAACAGTTTTCCGCCTTGGACATATGGGAACGCAGGCAGACCCAATTATAATAAAGAAAGCTCTCAGTGCCTTAAAATTAGTGATGTAAGATATGAATCTATATAAAAACAGTTATCCGCAACTCGTTTTTGATTATAGCGATGTGGGCTATATTCCGAACGAAAAAGAATGCTATAAGCTATGGAATAAGTATGAGATGCTTCCGAATATCAGGGAACATTCTCAGCTTGTTGCGGATTTTGCTCTTGCACTTTGCAAAAAAATCAATGAAAAGTTTGCGGATACTGTTTCTGAAGATCTTGCATACACAGCCGGCTTATTGCATGATATAGCAAAAACATACACGATAAAACACGGGGGTAATCATCAGCTTTTAGGGGCATGTATGATCCGTAGCGAAACGGCAAACCCCTATCTTGCTTCCTGTATTTATCATCATGTAATTTGGCCGTGGAATGAAGGCATTTTGGCTTTGGAGAACATGGTTTTTCATGTGCCTGTAATTATTGCTTATGCAGACAAGAGGGTATGCCATAATGAACAAGTCACCCTTGATTATCGCTTTCAAGACTTGTTTGAAAGGTACGGTCGCACGGAACTGATCAGAGAGCATATTCAAGTCAATTACGATCAAGCAAAGTTGATGGAAAAATTCCTTTCAGAAAAATTGGAGTACAACCTACATGAAAGTATTGTTGATAACGGGTGCTTGGTCACCGGAGCGTGAAGTTGCGTTAAACGGAGCAAAAGTAATTCAACAAGCTCTTGAAGAACGTGGGCACAGTGTCACTTTCTGCGATCCTCTTTACGAGTTTGACAATATTGTTGCTCTTGCCAAAGCACACGATGTGAGCTTTATCAATTTGCACGGTTCACCCGGAGAAGATGGGCTCATACAAGCAATCTTGACTCAAGCATACTGTAAATTCCAAGGTTCTGATGCGCAATCTTCGTTCTTGGCTCTGCATAAAGCGGCGGCTAAACAAATCTATCGCTGTGCAGGTTTGCTCACCGCTGACTGGCATTTTTTACCGCAAAAACCAGATAATACTTGGACGGCAGATTTTGATTACCCTCTTTTTATAAAGTCAAATAACGGCGGTTCAAGCATAGATATTGCAAAAATTGAAAGTTTTGAAGAACTGCATACACAACTTGAAAAACTTTTTGAAAAAAATTGTGAGGTAATTGTTGAACCCATGATTACGGGAGAGGAAATCACGTGTGCTGTGATAGAAAGAAAAGGCATACTTGAAGCCTTGCCCCCCATACTTATAAAACCCAAGAAAGACACTTTCTTCGACTATGCCAATAAATACGCAATTGATGAAGAAAATGCCGCCGAAGAAATTTGCCCTGCTCCCTTGTCTCAGAAAATTCTTGATAAAGTACAAGAAATTACGTGTAAGGCACATACAGCACTTGGACTTAAAGGCTATAGTCGCTCCGATTTTATCCTTACGAAAGACAATGAACTGTACCTGTTAGAAACAAATACAATACCCGGCATGACACAAACAAGTCTTGTGCCCCGTGCCGCAAAAGTTGCAGGCATTTCTTTTGGAGAGCTTTTGGAAATTCTTCTGGAAAATGCTTTACAAGAAAAATAGATAAAAAAACAATCTCCTCTACCAAAAGATAGAGGAGATTGTTTTTTTATACGTTTATAGTATTATCCTGAAAAAACAAGAGAGTATTTGTTATTATCATCGCGTAGAATATGAACACTGCCTGAGGACAATTCATAATTCTCAGAAAGAATGGAGTCAAGTTGTGCTCTTTCATTATTGAGAGCAATTTTTAATTCTTCAAGCTTTGCTTCTGCGTCAAGGTGAGTATCATGATGCATAGAGCCACGTGTTAATGCAACCATAAATTCTGCATCTCTAATCTCATGAATCAATCCGGCAATACTTTCGTTATATGCTTCAACTTCGTTGTTGATTGTATGTATTTCTGCTTGTGTGAGGAATGTGCTATCCTGTGCTTTTTCTGCCTGAGCAAATGTAGGGGCGCTCAAAAGTGTCACTGCCAAAACGGCCGATGTAAGTATAGTTCTATTCATAATTAATTCCTTAATATTACTTTTTTATGTTATAGTGTTATAGTTATAGTATACGCCTCTGCCAAACACGAAATTGGTTTATGTGGGTTTTACAACTTAGCCCCCTTGTATATTTTTATGTGAGTTTATAGTTTTTTCGTTTGTATGTCTTGCATATAGCAAGCAGTGTGCCAAAGAATAAAATATTCAATTTTTAAATATAGATAGCTAAAAAACATAAAAAAAGAACGCCTTAATTCTGCATAAAATATATACAAAAAAGCTGTATAGTGTAAAAAAACTATACAGATTGAGCTGTGATACATTGTAAAAATGTTAAGAAATTTAATGTAATAGAATGAATACGCTTATTCAAGAATAAAAGTTCCATCAGTAACCTGTTGTAGTTCTGCAAGAAAATCTACTTTTCTGTCTGTAGGTATACTGAGACTGTAGGTGATATCGGCGCTAAAGTCTTCGTGAATAATTTTCACTTCAAAGGCTTCTAACATACGGTGAAGAAAGCCCGCATGACTGTAGTCGAGTATAATTTTTATACACTCTTCTTCGACTCTTGTTTTTAGGGGAAGAAGTTCCAGAGCTTTTGCCACACTTTCTTGATAAGCCCGCACAAGTCCGCCCGTTCCTAATTTTATTCCACCGTAATATCTGGTGACAACAGCCGCAGTTTCTCCAACCTCACTGTAGAGTAATTGTGTAAGCATGGGTTTTCCTGCTGTTCCGTGTGGTTCATTATCGTCACTATAGCCGATATGTGCCGTGCTTTTGGGGGCGTCCACTTGAAAAGCATAGCAATTATGTGTGGCATCGGAATAATATCTTTGTATGTAATCAATAGCACAACGTGCGCTTTCGATAGTATCGCAATGGGCAAGAGTGCAGATAAAGCGGCTATTCTTTATTGTCAGTTCGTTTTGAAAAAAATACGTGTCTGAAATAAAGTTTTCTTGCATTACTATATCTGAGTCATTTTTTAAAAAGACTTTTAAATCAGGTATTAAATATCTATTGCTCATACTATCCTCAAAGAAAAATTTCTAATACAAAAAAAAACTCTTGACAAGTGGTGATAAATTTATTAATTAGTAATTGTTCCTACTAAGGAATTTATGAACTATGACTAAATAAAATGGATAATGACTAACAAAAAATGGAGAAAACCACTATGAGTAAAACACAAGACAATTTAATGGCAGCATTTGCCGGTGAATCACAAGCAAACCGTAAATATTTAGCATTCGCGGCACAAGCAGACAAAGAAGGACTTCCCGCAATTGGAAAACTTTTCCGTGCCGCAGCTGAAGCTGAAACAATCCACGCAATCACACATTTCAAAAACGCAGGCAATATCAACTCAACTGTTGACAACCTTAAAGCCGCAATTGCAGGTGAAAACTTTGAACATACAAAAATGTATCCTGAAATGATTGCCGATGCTAAAGCTGAAGGCAACAATGTTGCAGCAGGCTATATGGAATGGGTAAACAAAGTTGAAGCCGTTCACGAAGATTTATACAAGAAAGCTTTGGAAAATCCTGCTGAATTTGCTGATGCAGATTACTACCTCTGCCGTGTATGCGGTTACACACATGCCGGCGAACACGATGCAGATTGCCCCGTTTGTGGCGCAAAAAAAGCTGCTTTTTATAAAGTAAACTAATACTTACATAGTATACCCCATACGTAAACCAAATACAATTAATCGCAAAGACTCTTTAAAGGTATGCCCCTTACCTTTAGAGGGTCTTTGTGTTTTAAATGAAAAATTCCTCATGCTTTTAATTAAATCCACCTATCACTAAAGACTTGCAAAAAACAGGCAATTCGAGTATGTTGTTTTGAGTTGAGCAAATGACGTTGTATAAAAGGAGATTGTATGAAAAATACTCTATTGATTTTTCTGAGTGCATTGCTGTTATCGGCATGCGCTTCGGGTACTGCCTCTATGAGCGAGCGTCATATCAATGAATTGACGGAAGAGCTTGAAAGCGTGAAAGCTGAAATGCAAGCACTTCAACGCACTGTGCTTGATAACAGCATGCGACTCGGCGGAGTTGACCCAACTGAATCAACTCCCGAACCACCTGTTGAAGAACAAATGCCAGAAGTTGTGCACATGCAAACAGAAAGTGCTGAACAAGCACAAAATAATGAAGAAGTAGAAACTATGCCTGAACCGGTTGAAGCTTCGCAAGCCTCAGAAATTATTGTTCCCTCTCCCTCTGTCGAGCAAGTTCAACCGCCGGTGGAAGTAGCATATGTCCCTACTGTCTCACAGCAAACACCTGTTCCGACTCCCACCACTGTGGCAGGCTTCACCGAAAATGAAGCGTATCAAGCGGCTCTAAACCTTTACAGAACAGGCAGGTTCGACAGCTCTATAAGCGCATTCAATACATTCTTGCAGACATATCCCTCCTCAAGCCTTGCTTCAAATGCCTTATATTGGAAGGGTGAATCGTATTACGCAAAAGCGGAATATAATGAATCAATTCTTGTGTTCAAAGATATTTTGGCACGCTTTCCCACAAGCTATAAAGCGGCAGATGCATTACTGAAAATTGCGCTTGCCTATCAAAAATTGGGTGATAATTCAAACTCTGCCCTGCACACAAGTGTGCTTTACGAAGATTGGCCACAATCAGAAGCGGCAACAAAGGCACGTGAATTAAACCTACAACCCATATAACTTATTTCAATACGGTTCTCTCATGAAACAAATTATCGGTATACAATCTCACACATACGGGCAAATAATCCCTTGTGTGTACGGCGATGAAGAAACAAAGCCTTTGGCGTATGATTCTCTTGTAATAGCAACTAATGAAGAGGGAAAATACTATGCGCGTGTTGCATGGCAAAGACCCTATTGTGATGAAATTTTGCCATCGACGGCTCCTCAAATTTCTTTACCGAGCGAGGAAGACGTAGAGCAAGCTTTGGAAAATGAAGAAATTACACTGAAAGCAAAAAAGTTTTGTAATTCTTGTGTTGCAAGCCGTGAACTCGATATGAAAGTTGTTGACGTTGCACTTTTGTGCGACAGAACAAAATTAATATTTTATTTTACAGCACCCACACGCATTGACTTTCGTGAACTTATAAAAGATTTGGTGCGTGAATACAGAATGAGGATTGAATTACGCCAAATTGGTGTGCGCCATGAAACACAAATGGTCGGTTCACTTGGAAACTGCGGTATGGTGTGCTGCTGTAGGCGCTATCTTACAACTTTTGCACCCGTCACAATAAAAATGGCGAAAGAACAAAATCTTTTCCTCAACCCGACAAAAATTTCAGGAATATGCGGAAGATTGCTCTGTTGCTTGTCTTTTGAACAAGAAGCGTATGAAGTCTTTCATAAATCATGCCCAAAACTTGGCAAGAGATATATGACCGACAAAGGCTATATGCGCGTTTTAAGAACAAATATGTTTAGAAACAGCGTTGCCGTATTGCCTGAAAATGAAGCGGAAATGGAAGTAACGCTTGATGAATGGTACGCGCTTAATCCACAAAGACCTGAAGCACCGCCTCAAAGTGATGCACAACCAAAGAAAAATCAACCCTATAAACAACAACCTTTTATGAACTTTTCTGTCGATCCGGAAATGATTGAAAACGATCCCTCACTCCGCATTTTTGACAACGAATTTAAAACTGATGATATTGAAGGTAAATAAATGAAAAACTATTCTTTAACCACTCCAATTTATTATGTAAATGCAAAACCACACTTAGGACATGCCTACACAACTTTTGTAGCGGATGCACTTAAGCGCTTCCACGCTCTTTTGGGCGAAGAAAGTTTCTTCCTTACAGGAACAGACGAGCATGGTGATAAAATTGTTAAAGCCGCTCAAGAAGCCGGAAAAAATGAACAAGAATTCACTGATATGATTTCTGCCCTTTTTTCCGATATGTGGAAAGATTTAGAAATAGAAAACAGTGCTTTCATACGTACATCATCTGCCGAACACAAAAAAGTAGTTCAACATATTTTGCAAAAAGTATACGACAAAGGCGACATATATTTTGCCGAATACGGCGGTCACTATTGCTTTGGTTGTGAACGCTTTTATACCGATAAAGAATTGGAAGAAGGTTTATGCCCTCAGCACCAAACCAAGCCTGAATATATAGCTGAAAAAAATTACTTTTTCCGTATGTCAAAATATCAAGACTGGCTTAAACAATATATTCTTGATAATCCTGACTTTATCCGCCCCGAAAGATACAGAAATGAAACACTTGCCATGCTTGAAGGAAATGTTTTGGAAGATTTGTGCATTTCACGCCCAAAAACTCGCCTTACATGGGGTGTGGATTTGCCTTTTGATGAAAACTATGTCTGCTATGTATGGTTTGATGCACTCGTAAGCTATCTTACGGGCATGGGCTACAGTGACGATCCAAATGCAGAAAGCATGAAAGAATTTGAAAAAAGATGGGGCGGTGTAGAACATTTAATCGCTAAAGATATTTTAAAGCCGCACGGAATTTTTTGGCCTACAATGTTGAAAAGTGCTGAAATTCCTCTGTATAACCACCTCAATGTTCATGGGTATTGGTTGGTTAAAGACACAAAAATGTCAAAATCATTAGGAAATGTTGTTGATCCTTTACATGTTTGTCAAGAAATTGGAGTCGATCAATTCCGTTATTTCCTTATGCGTGAAATGAATTTTGGCTCTGACGCTTCATTTACAGACGAAGTCTTTTTGACACGAATCAATGCAGACTTATCTAACGATTTAGGAAATTTATTCTCTCGTGTGCTTTCAATGTCAAAACAATATTTTCAATCGCGTATTCCTGCTGTAAATACGTTGACAGAAGACGACAAAGAACTTTTTGAAATTACAAAAAATTCTGCACAAAACTACATCAAACTCTTCACAGAAGTTCGCCTTTCACAAGCGATTGACGCCTTGTGGGAAAGTGTGCGTGCAATGAATAAATATGTCGATACAAATGCTCCGTGGGCTTTATACAAGGCAAATGAAATCGACCGTTTACAAACTGTCATGCGTGTACTCTTGGAAAATATGTATAAAGTGGCTTTGCTTATTTATCCTGTTATGCCAAAAGCCTCTGTTGCCCTTCAAGAACAGCTTTCACAATCTTTCACGTCTTTAAATTTTGAAGAAGGCACACTCAAAGCAATCTTAGAAAAAGATTTCAATCTCACTGATAATGTGGAAATTGCTGCATCATCAAATCTTTTCCCACGCCAAGAAGTGAAAAAAGCAGAAGTGAATAAAGAAAAGAAAACGCAAAAAACAGAAAAGGCAGAAAAGAAAAAGGACAATAGCAACTATCTTGATTTTGCCGATTTCCAAAAAGTAGAAATGAAAGTCGGCACTGTGTTGGTTGCCGAACAACACCCAAATGCCGATAAGCTTTTACGTATGGAAATTGACTTGGGTGAAGAAAAACCGCGTCAAATATGTTCAGGCATTGCAGAACATATAAAACCTGAAGAATTAGTGGGCAAGCAGCTTGTTGTTGTGACAAACCTTGCGCCAAGAAAAATACGTGGGCTTGAATCTCAGGGCATGATTCTCACAGGAGGCGACGACGATAATCTTGCTGTTCTCACGACATTAAAAAATGTCACAAACGGTGGTACAGTGAGTTAACTTCTTACAACACGCTATTCTATTTTTTAACAGAGTAACGTGTTTTTTGTTGTGTTCTAATCAATCACTTAAACTCAATAAGCATAAGTAATCCCTCTTTTGTGTAAAAAACAGAAGAGGGATTTCTCATTTTCCCACATAGGAAAATAACAACTTTTCCTCTTTCAATTCATCCAGGAGATACATTCAAAATTGCATAAAAAAAGAGACGTTCGGCACGTCTCTTTGAAACTGTCAAATTAAGTGTCAGTGAGTTTCGTCCTATTTTTCATGCTGCCAAG
>CAYJPB010000048.1:0-15343 GCA_964371955.1 uncultured Desulfovibrionaceae bacterium
CATACTTTGATTATTTAAAAAACCGTAAAGATTTATGTGTCTTTATGGACGAAAGTCATCACTATCATGCTGATAAAAGCTTTCAAGTTATCAATGAACTAAAGCCTATTATTGGTGTTGAATTAACTGCAACTCCGCAAATTCAAAGTGGCTCTAGGGCTACACCTTTTAAAAATGTTGTTTATGAATATTCTTTGGCTCATGCTTTAAAAGATGAAAAGTATGTCAAAGTGCCTGTAGTTGTTACAAGAAAAGATTTTAAGCCAGAACAATATACTCCCGAAGACTTAGATAAAGAAAAGCTCAATGATGGAATAAAACTTCATATCGACACGAAAGCGCGCTTAGATTTATATGCAAGGGAAAATGATAAAAAGCCTGTAAAGCCTTTTGTATTGGTTGTAACAAAAAATACTGAACACGCTAAAGAAATTAATGAATACCTTACTTCAAACGACTTCTATAGAGGTCAATATAAAAATAAAGTGCTTGAAATCCATTCATCGCAATCTAAAACAGAAAGAGATGAAAACATTGAAAAATTGATGAACCTCGAAAGCCCTGATAACGAAATTGAAATTGTTATCCATGTAAATATGCTCAAAGAGGGATGGGATGTAAATAACCTTTATACAATTATTCCGCTGAGAGCTTCCGCTTCTGAAACACTTACCGAGCAAACTATCGGGCGTGGTTTACGTCTTCCTTATGGTGAACGTACAGGAGTGGAAGAAGTTGATAGACTTTCTATTGTAAGCCATGATAAATATGCTGATATTGTAAAACTTGCTAATGATGAAAATAGCCTTGTGCGTAAAGTTTATCAAATTGACCCAAGCGATACCTCTTTTGGAGAAAAGAAAGAAGTTTTTGAAATGAATTCTTCTTTTGATGAAGAAATTACAAGAAGTGCATATACTGAACAACTTTCATTACTCTTACCAAAAGTCACAACAGAAAGTCCTGAGAAAACTAAAAGTGAAGTAGCTAATTTCATTGCACAAAAAGCAGGAAGTCTTGTGCAAGAAATGAATAAGCACGTCAAAAACATAAATGATGTAAAATCTGATAAAATTCAAAACATGATTCATGCTTCAGTTGTAGAAGATACAAAAAAAGCTTTTCCTGCGCTCAATCTTCAAACAGAAGATATTGTTGAATGTGTAAAGAAAGCCACTGAATTTTCAACACAAACGCTAACAGATAAAGTAATCCCTATTCCTATTGCTGTCGTCCAAGCAAAAAGTGGTGAAACAAAGCCAATATATATGAAATTTAAGCTTGATACTTCTGCCATTCAATATCAACCTTCTGATGAAATGCTTCAAGCTACTGAATTGAAAGAAGACGGAAGAACGTATGATATTGATGTTGCCTATGCAGGTATTCAGCCAAATGACACACCCGAAAATGCAATAGCTAAATTTATCATTGCAAAAGACAATATTGATTATTCAAAAGCTTCAGAAGTTATCTATGATGTAATTGAGCAACTAAAAGCACATCTTTATTCATACCTTGAAACTGATGAAGCTGTAAATAGAGTTCTTAGAGAGCGTAGAAAAAATTTAGCAGAAAATTTGTACGCTCAAATTAATAAGAACTTTTATAAAGAAGGCACTACATATTCAACTTCAAGTATGCGACCATTCTCAAGAATAGAAATGGGCTTTGCAGATAAAATTGAATCTGATAAAATCTATCAATATACCGAACACGTTGAACCAATAGACATAAAAAAGAAAGTCTTTACAGGCTTTAAAAAATCTTGCCACGCATTGTATAAATTTGACTCTTCATCAGAGAAAATATTTGCAACTGTGCTTGAAAATGATACAAAAGTTTTACGTTGGCTATGCCCAAGCATAAAGCAATTCAACTTGTATTATGATAAAACTTCAAGTGCGAGATATCAACCAGATTTCGTGGTAGAAACAGAGTCAACAATCTATATGGTTGAAATCAAAGACCGCAGAATGCTTGAAGATGCAACTGTACTTGCAAAAGCAAAAACTGGGGCTGAATACTGTAAAGCGGCAACTGAATATAATCTTGAAAATGATGGTAAAAAGTGGATATATAAACTTATACCACACGATGAAGTGAGGCTAAATTCAAGCTTTGCAGGGCTTATTGCGAATAGTTCAAGCTTGTATGGATAGGCGATAACTATGAGATTGACAATTCTACCTGTTCTATGCCAATAAAACAAATCAAAACTATATAAGGTATAGTTTCCATCCTCTTAAAAAAGAGAATAAATATGAAAATTCTACTGCTTTCCGACTTACATGCTGGTTCTATAGAATACAACGATAGAGCAAGAAGTTTTTTAAATGCATTAAACAGTGATGACGAAGCAAATAAAGCTGAACTAGTCATATGCTTGGGAGATTTAACTTATCAAGGATTAAACTATTACTACTTACTTGAATATTTTTTCCGCAACACTTTTTTTACAGGTAAAACTTTGCTTTTTATCCCAGGAAACCATGATTGTATGAAAGAAGCAAAATTTGAAGAATTCAATCACTTTGTTCAAAAATTCAACCCACAGCATCCTAACTTTTTAGATACAAATTGCGGTATATATGAATATAATAGTACATCCTTTTTACTAATAAATACATCATACCATTATAATCACAAAAAGGGTGAAGTTCATATACCAACACTTTTGGCACAACTTGAAAAAGTTAGAGCAAAGACTCTGATAGCAGTTACACATCATCACTTTGTCAAAACCAACGAGGATAAAGATTCTTATATAAGTAACTTTGGAAAACTTGTATCTTTACTTGCCGATAAGAATTGTAAAGCATTTGTGCATGGACACTTACATGAACGAGTTAATTACTCCGAATACGAAGCGACAAATTTAATTTTAGGTGGAGTTTCTTCTTTTTCATGGAGTAAAGAAAACGAATATTCCGTTGATTTTATCAACATTACAGGTGATACCGTTACTATTAATTCAAAGGAAATTAAAAATGAAAAATAAATTTATTGTATTTGAAGGACTAGATGGTTCAGGAAGTTCTACTCAAGCCAGCTTACTTGTAAATAAACTAAATTCATTAGAGAAAGCTACCGTATTGACAGAAGAACCATCTACAGGGCCGATTGGTGCTCTCATACGTCAAATATTTCAAGGTCGAGTAACCTTTGGAACTAATAAAACAGAGTTTGACAAAATGATGGCCTTTCTGTTTGCTGCTGATAGAGTAGATCATTTACATAATTCTTTAAATGGTGTTATGCAAACACTAGAAACAAAAAATGTTGTTTCTACTAGATATTACTATTCGTCACTTGCATATCATGCAAATTCTCTTGATGAAATAGAATATGTCTATAATCTCAACAAAGATTTTTACAGACCAGACTTGATTTTTTACCTCGACATAAAGCCAAACAAGAGTATGGATAGAATAAAAAACAGACACACAAAGGACGAATATGAAAATATAGATAAATTGTCTATTGTTTCTAAGAATTACAATTATATTTTTTCTGAACTCGAACCATCATCTGTAATTTTAGATGGAACCTTATCAATTGAACAGTTACAACAAACTATTTTTGAAAAAACAATGGAGATAATGTAATGTCAACAGATTTACAGACCAAATATCATGAAGTGGAAAATCTTGAAGCAGCTTATAATGAAATACTAAAAATGTTTGAGGAAAATACATCTATCTATAACTTTTGTTATAATTTTGAAATTAGCCTGAGCAATTTAAAGAAAGACAAATCCTTTCCTGCGCAAGAAATGACTGCAAAGCATTGGCTTAATGAAACTCCTCCTCGTAATTTTTTCTTCAACCATGGAGAACATATTCATAAATTTGGTGGGCTTGAACACGTAAATAGCGAACTTAAAAATAAACCTTCCTCTAACCGTGCTTTATTTACCTTACTTTCGCAAAAAGAAATTTCGAACAGTGGCGATTTTCCAATTCCTTCTTTTCTTCTTGCACAGTATGCAAAAACTAATACGGAGTTCTATACAACTCACTACTATAGAGCTCTTGAGGTTTCAAACTTTCTAAAAATAAATCTCAATGAGGTAAAACAGCTTGTTAACAACTTCGAAGATAGAATTGATTGTAAAGTACGTATAACGATTTTTGCTTTTTATGCATATAAAAACTCAAACTTCCTTCCCTTAGAGAAATTTAGAATTAACACCATGGAACAAATTGAGTTAATTGCCCCCTTAAAAAATGGAAAAGAAGAACTTGCTACGCTTTTTTATGAAATGAAAAAGAGCACTTCCTGTATTGAATTCGTAGGAATTGATAATATGCTAAAACTGATTGAGTTCGCAAATGAAAACAATAAACTAGATCCGCACCACTCTAGTCGTGCAAACATTCAACTAGCTCCCGCAGTCGGAGATCCTTTCTTTTTAGAGCAACTTATGAAACTAAAAGCTTCTCTTGAACAACTTTCAAGTCAACAAGCAAAAGGAGCTTCGGCAAAAAACATACAAAGTGAAAAAGAAATACATGACAGAATTATTGATGAAATCATAAACCACATACATAATTTCTAGATAACCAAATAAAAGAGATTACAAATGGAACTAAATAAACTCCTTGAAATACAAAAAGAATTTGATATTTCCCATCATGGTAGAAAACAATTTTTTGAAGAAATTACAGAAAACAATATCGAAGTACTTGAACATCTAATTGTTTGTCTTGTCGGAGAACTAGGTGAATTTTCAAACATTGTAAAAAAAATATCTCGTGGAGATTTTATGCTATCTGATGTGCGAGAAGAACTTAGTCTTGAACTTGCAGATATGAGTATTTACTTGTTTAAAATTTTCCTTCAGTTAGGCATTGATCCAGAGAAGGCAATTTTAGAAAAAATTGATATCAATAAAAACAAATTCAAACACTATGAATAGGTAAAAATCATGATTTACTGTGAAGGTGAAACGTTTACCGAGGTATACTTAGAACTATTAAAGAAAGTTTCTACTCAAAAAAATGATATTACAACATCTTCAAAAGGCGATGTGTATAACATGGGTTGTGCTATCTTTCAAATAAAGAATGATAGCTTTAGAATGCCACTACTTATGTGCAGAGGATATAATCCTTTTTTTGCAATTGCTGAAAGTGCCTGGATACTTTTGGGTATGAACTCTGTTGACCCTTTGTCTAATCATATAAAGGGGTATGAAAAATATTCTGATGATGGCAAAACATTAAATGGAGCTTATGGTTATAGATTGAAAACATATTTTGGCTGCGACCAAGTGCAAAAAGCTATAAATATTTTAAAACAAAACAAAAACACTAGGCAAGTAGTATTACAGCTTTGGGCTGTAGAAGACCTTGGCAAAGCTTCAAATGATATCCCGTGCAATACTCAAGTGATGCTAAAGATTGTTGAGAATAAACTTAATCTTACTGTAATAAATAGGTCTAATGACCTCTATTTAGGTGTACCTTATAATGTGTTTGCTTTTTATATTTTGCAACAGTATATAGCAAATAAATTAAATTTAGAGATTGGAATGCAAACACACTTTACAGATTCTCTGCATTTATACACAAGAAATGAAACCCAAATAAAAGACATTATAAATACAAATTCAAATCTCAGCTATAATAAAGTGAATAAATTTGTTACAAACTACAAGTGGTCTTTTTATTCGCAAGACTCCATACTTCAGAAATTGATTTCTGAAGGTTTTGGAAATATAGGTGATAAGGATTTGGATAAAATCGCTCCATTAGAACTAAAGGGTAAAAATATAGAAGACTTAGAAAATTTTTTAAAGGAAAAAAATCCGCTTGAGTTTGTTGCTCTACTATGGCATAATTCTTATGGACGATGTTCAAAAGCTTCAGAATTATATAGGATGTTACTTATGGAATATAATACAATGTTTTTTGAAAGTTACAAATACTCGACTAAAGAAGCCCTTATTGAACAGGCAAATTTGTTTGCCCAAGTTAATCGGACTATATCTGAAAAAGTTAGAACTGTTTTAACTGAAAAATTTATTAAGCCAGAGGATAATGACTATAAATTATTACAAGCTTTTTTCTTGGCTTCGGTAGTAGTCACACTGAATCTTGAAACAGCTTATCCGCCTAGCTATAGTGAAAGGCTTGTAGTGTTTCAAGAAGCCGCTCAAAAAATGGACTTAGATTATGGTTTTATGACTAGTATAACACCATATGTTGAGGAAGTATGTAGTCAGGTTTTTAAATAAATCTTATGAAATTTATATTACTCGTTTAGAGTAATTGTATAAATATATGTCTCATATATACCATCCGTGTTTTGGGGACTGTATATAGAGGAAATAGGATATACAACTCTGACATTTTCGTTTTCAAGGGCGTATAAACAAATTCCAAGGCAGATTGCTTTAGTTCCCAAAGGAGCAATGCATACTAACTGTTTTTGCGTTATATATGAGTCCAATAAATTATATGTTTCATAAGGGTTATCAAACGGAACATATTTCATTCTATAAGGTTGAGCAGTTTGCATCGTTTGATAATTACTTAATACAGCAATATCTTTATATTTAATATAAAATGAAGGAAGTCCGTTTACTAGTGTCACCTTACTATATGTTTCAGATTCGACTATTTTTAAGGACATTGCTCCTTCAAATCCAAGGAATAGAAAAAGTTCAACTGGTTCATCTGAAAAATTTCCAAATCCGCTAAAACCAATAGGTTCAAGAAGGGTTAAATCTCCTTTATATGATTTATATGAGGTGAACGGTTCTTTTTCGAAATTATAATCGAATGGTAAAGAATATATAATATCTATTTGCTTCCTGCTACACGTTAGCTTTAGAAATTTCATAATTGTAAACATTTCAAGTGTTCTTACGCATGAAACATCATAAAAAATGCTATTTTCCCATATCGTTTCATTAAGATTCTTAAGTTGCTCTACCAACTCCATGGGGTCTGTAGAAATATTTAAATAATTGATGGATATGTTTTCTGGTGAGACCTCGCAAGGAAGCGGTAATGGTGAGTCTAGGTAATTAATAACAATAAGATGTCGAACAAAGTTTTTGCTAATAAGTTCTAATAAAGTGCTTGTAGAGCGTAAGTCTTCTGTAAGTGCAAAAATAAAGATAGCATTTTCTTTTTTCGCAGAAAAGTTTTTAATTGTCTCCATTTGGTATATAGTGTTTGGCATTTCTTATTTGTCCTCATAGTCGAAAAGAGTGAATTGCTTTTGCTTCTTTGGGGGAGAGGTACGTTCGTCTGGAAAATATTCCTGTGTTGTTAATTTTTGCAGTGTTTCTGCTGTAAAAGAAGGATTAAAACCACCACGAGTTCTGTAAGATATTGAAAAAATAGGACAAAAAACTCTATTTAAACGATAAAGTATCCCTTTCTCACTATGCCCCAAAGAAAGTCTTTGCGTTTTTTCTTTTTTAATTATCATAGACCAGTTTTCAGCAATATTTATAATCTTTAATAAGTGTTCAGGAAGCTCAGCTTTATTAAAAGAAAATTGTACGGTTTCAGGATATTTAACTTTTTTATCTTTATGATATGATGCAAGGATATTTCCAATATTAATAACAAAATTTCTTATTTGTTCACCGTAAGAAATTATTGAACAGATGCCATTAAATTCGAGAGTTGCAAATTCATGAATTGCTCTACTTTGTGACTCTTTTGAAATAGTTTTACTGTTAATAAAGTCGTTTTTTTCATAAAACAAGGCATCATTAAAAATTGATCGACACAAATTAATGAATGTTCTCGTATTTCCATCAGATAAGTAAGCTATTGTGTTAAAACTATAATAAAGCTTTTGTTTTTTATACAGAGAAGCTAATAGTACAGTTATTGCATATCTATATTTATTTGTATAATCATTATTATATTTTTTAGTGAACTCTCCGTCTTTACCGCTTAAGAATGCATTCATAGTTTCTCTTGCAACTTTTGCTGCATCGAGAGGATCAGTCTTAGAGCGTATGACCCATATTGCATTAAGTGTTTCAGCTATAGGGTTTTCTGGATATTTGATTATATCTACAACCGTTTTTTTTAGTTGAATATTTTCTTTAAGTTCAGGTCGTTCCGCAAGTAGTAGTTCTAGGTGTGTTGTCCTCATATTACAAAGTAAAAAAGACTCTTCATCAAGGTTTTCTCTTTCTCCTAAAATTTTTTGAATACTATCTCTTTCATCAAAAATTTTACTGAGCATTAACCTTTTCTGTCCAATAGCTTCAAAATATTTTTTTTGTTCAAGTGTTTGCTGACGCTCTTCAATGTTACCATTAATTTTTACCAAAAGGTAATCATTATTTACTCGTAAGTATTCTTCTGCAGATATTGTACTTGTTTCAACAAGACCTTCACTACGTCTGCCAATCCTAAATGATATAGACTGCTTAGAGTATTTTATTATTGTATTAAATAGTCGTTGCAACTCGGATGTTAAAGACTCAAATTCGTCAATAAGGATCAAAAAAAGTGTATTTTTCACCTCAGGGACATGATGTAAAAAAGAAAAAATTAGCTTCTCGCTTAATTCATAGAGGTCGAATAAACGAGTTGGGTTAAATTCGCTGTTTGTAAAAAGTATTTCATTTTTAAACCTATCCATGTATCGTGCTTCATTTTCAATAAATTTTAATAGTTCCTGCAGAGATTCATAGTTATAAATCTCTTCGACATTACTTTCTTTTTTCATAAAGTCCAAAATAGGTGTCTCAATATCATATTTTTTTTCTGCTATGCAATCTAGTATAACATTAATAAGATGCTTGCTAAATTGTAATTCTAAGTAGTGCTCAAAAATTTTAATCCATTTACCTTCATGTTGGGCTTTAAAAATACTTTTAAATGTATTTACAAAAGAGTCGTCACATCTGAAATAGAATCCACTACTTTTTTCGGCTTCTATCTGTCGAAGAATAGATCCTTCTTGTTCATGGTTTGCTCTTGCCTTTTGAAGGGGGTAGGAGAAGTATTTTAAAATAGTTGTCTTGCCTGTTCCCCGAGACCCTTCAAGAATTAGGGGGGTCTTTGATGTCGCAAAGTCTCTTTCTGTAGTCTTACCTAGAATTCCACTTACAAAAGGAGTACACCACAAATCTAATATTCTCTCGGAATCTAACGTGTTTGCATTAATGTCATCAAAAGGGTTATTAAATGTATTTTGTTTGTTTAAATGCTGTATATTTTTCATTATAAATTTTCTCCTTTCGAGGGAAAATTGGAGTCCAATCTTGCTCAGACCAAAAGATTGGCAATGTGTTATTAGGGGTATTATAATAGAATCCAAAGGCAAACCCTGCATTTTTGAAACCAAGCTCGCTGCTCTTACCCGTTTTTATTTTTTTTCCATAATGTTCACAAATCCTTTTAGCTGGCTCTTTTAAATTAGGGTATTTGTGAAATAACATAGAAGTGTCACTAAAACACCCATCGCGTTCATCAACTAAATTTGCATATATAACTTTGATTCCAAGAGATTTTAATGCATCCACGGCTTTTTTATTTGCAACAATTGTTAAATAGTACTTATGCCTTGCAGGCTCCTCTTGTAATATTTTATAATAGTGCTTTTTTGCCGTTCCACCACTTAATGTAACATCGTCTACGCATACTAAAATATTCTCTTCGGATGAGTTAAAAGCAGTTGGATAGCAAAAATTACTCATTTGTAATCCAGAAGCTTGTCTAAAGTGGTATAATAATAATCCACCACTTTCGCTTGCAGAGCCAATAGCGGCAAAGAGGGTTCTGTCGAGCAATTCAGATAGAGAATCGCTTGATACATTTTCGCATAAAATAAGATCGTGTATGAATTTTTTAAACATTACTTCGCAAAGATGATTAATTTCCTCATGTGAAAAAAAAGTAAAGTTGCATAATAACCACAAAGCAATTCTTTTTTCATCTTCTTTGTTATAAATTTCTCCTATAAAATTATCTAACCATAAATTAATTTCATCGTCACCAATATTATTGCCCCACGAAGTTTCAATTGTCCATTTAAGAGCAGTATGCATTTCTTCAGTAGTAGGAAATTTTTCAGGAAAAATAATTTGCATATATAACCTCTTTTAGAATCTCAATTTTGAACCATTATAAAAATTGCTATCTATCTCACAAGAAATCCATCGCCTATTTAATATTTCGGCACAGTAGCCAGTTGTATTACTTCCTGCAAAAGGATCAAAAATAATATCTCCTGCTTTAGTTAACATTTTAATGAAAAAGTTTGGTACTATTTGAGGCATTCTGGCAGGATGAATCGGTATTTTTAATTTTTTACAAGCTTTAAGATATTTACTGTTTGAGTCTGTATTCGAAGCAATAATTACATTTGAAGGTATTGCTCCTCCATTATCACGAAAAAAAGCTGTAGAGCTTATGTTGTGTTCTGATGGACGCTGTCCAGAATTGTATTTACCAGAATCAAGAAGCTTTTTCATTTGTTGGCTATAAGGTTCAAGCACTTCATTGTTGTTTGAATATGGCTTTGGGCTTGTAGACATCCACCAGAGGCGAGTAAATGAGTCTTTAACTCTAATTCTTTCTTTATTTACCCACTGGATAGGGCTTGGGAGGCGTGCGGGGTTATAGTAAATAAATTCTTGACATAAATATAAGCCACATAGATTTTTAAATTCTAAAAGGGTTTCAATGGGCAAGGTTGAAAAAGTAGGTTGACCTGCGTTCCATGCATTTCCTATTTCAATCACTATAGACCCATCACCAGTCAACAGTGGAATCATTTTTTTTCCAATTTCACAAAGCCATTCTTTGTATTCTTGACCTTTAAGATTGCCATAGTTTTTTGCTCTGTTCAAGGGAAATGGTGGTGAAGTAAATATTAATTGTATTTGATTTTTATAGTGTGTTAATAAAAAATCGTTAAGAGTTTGCTCACAGGGTTTATTAATGCAGACTCCCAAGTTTGTGCTATAGTGCGTCCATTTGCTCGGTGGTGCAGTAATCATATTCGTTTGAATTCCCCCTAATACAGATAAATACATATCAGTTGCGTGCAGATGCAAAACTAATTGTATAGTAGTTAAGCATTTGCCTTATAGCCCATACAGAAAATTAGCTTATTTACTTAAAAGTTGCAACTCAAATTTAACTCAATATTTTACAGAACGTCGGATTCTAAATTCTCATAGTGAGTTAATATTAGAGCATTTCCAAAAAAAGATAATTAAAATAAATTTTGTAATTCAGTAAAAAAAGCTTTTAATTATTTCACATTTGTTGTACGCTGTAACTATGAAAACATATTCTCCAGAGATAAGATTAAAAGCGATTGAGGCAGTAACTGAAAATAAGCTTTCACAGAAGAAAGCTCTTGAAGTTTTTGGAATTTCAAGAGATACGCTGACACGTTGGCTACGTGAATTTAGAAAAAACGGAAAGTATACTCCGAGTACTTCGACTGGTCGCCCAAGAAAGCTTTCTGAGGAACAGATAAAAGATTTAGAGAAGCTTGTTATGAACAAGCCCGACATAACTCTGAATGAAATCTTGGACAAGACAAAATATGAAGTATGTAAAAGCACAATTGATAATTATTTACATGAATTAGACTTTAACTATAAAAAAAACTCTAAAAGCAAAAGAGCAAGATAGAGAAGAGGTGCAGGCGGCACGAATACAATGGCAACAGGTGCAAAAACAGATAGAGGCTGAACACTTTGTTTGTATTGATGAATCCAATGCAAAAACCAACATGACGAGACTTTACGGCAGAGCCAAGCGTGAGGGGCGTTGTTTTTGTAAAGCACCTCACGGACATTGGAAAACCATCACCATGCTCAGTGCAATTTGGAGTGATGTAAAAACAGAAACCATAGCTTATGACGGAGGTACGGATAAAAAAATATTTGAACTATTTATAGAAAAATATTTACTGCCTAAACTCAAAGCAGGCGACATACTTGTACTTGACAATTTACGAGCCCACAAAAGTGAGAAAGTAGTAAGGCTTGTTGCAAGCAAAGGCGCAAAAGTGATGTACTTGCCACCGTATAGCCCAGATTTGAATCCAATAGAACAAATGTGGAGCAAGGTGAAATCTGTTCTCAAAAACATTGAAGCGCGTACTGTTGATGCTCTTTATGATGCCATTGCAACAGCGCATGAATCTATTACAAAAAAGGATGCGATCGGGTGGTTTACAAAATCTGGATACAAGCATTAACTATTTTTGGAAGTGCTCTAGCGAGTTAATATTATTTGACTTTTTCTCTCTCGATAGTTCTTTGCACTGATTTTACCCTCATCCACCACCTTCCCCCCATTCTCAAATTCAAAAACAATAGCTCCGGTTCTTGTAATTCTAAACTCGAATTTTTCATCGGTTATTGATTGCATGCGCTGAACAGCTTTGAGCACTTTCTTTGTGGTGGCGGTATTATCCGACATGAGAATTTTACTGTTTTGTTCAAGGGTCTTATGTTGAGCCTGCAAAGAAGTACGGTATTCGCCATAAGCTCCTGCATTGAGCATTTCAGGGAGAGGAGAATTTTTCCTTGAGCGCAGAGTTTCAAGAGCCTCCTCACTTCCGTTTTTGGCTTTATCTTGCAGAAATTCAAGCCAATTTGAGGATTTTGCAGAGAAATCTTGCCGCAATTTATTGATTTCCATGCGCTCCAGCACAGTCGCATTTCGGAGTAATTCCTTTTGCTTTCCTCGTGAAACGGCTAGCCCTGTAAGGCGTATTTTTTCCTTTTGCCATTTTTCCTTTATTTCCATGATTTCATAATGCTTGCTCTCTTGGATAAACTCTCGCCACAATTCACTTTTTCTGTTAATTTTCAAGGGCTTTTTCTTATACCAGTCTTTCGCCTTGACGAACTGTTTCATCGACATAAATTTTCCGAAACGCTCAAGCATTTTCTTATAGGAAAGTTCCCTGTCAAATGTGCTTGCTTTCATGCTTTGCCTGCCTTTTTTGTTTTTGATGGACAAGCCATTTGCGCGTTGCTTCACCTCCAAGCCATAAAGTGCAAAAACTTTATGCACATCTTCCCAATGTTGCGCTTTGGCGATTTGCTTCATAATTGTGTCATGCTTTTCAATGACATAGCGCTCATAACTTTCTTCGCCTGTGCGTGCTTCTTTTGCCGCTGAATTTTGCGAAAGTTTGTGAGCAGTATCTTGCTGATTAATTCCATTATCGACGGAAAGATTGTATTTTTGCTCCATTTCTCTGCAAACTTTTTCGAGCTTGTAGAAATCCCTATACGGCTCAATTCGCTTGTGGTTTTTAGGGTGAATCATATTGTACGCAATGTGTAAATGTAGATTTTCCGTGTTTGTGTGCACGCCACAATGCCTTTGGTGCTCTTCAAAACCAAGTGCCTTTGCAAATTCCTTTTCGATTTCCTTATATTGCTCTACCGTGAGCTTCCCCTCGTCCTCCATGCGGAAACTGACGATAAGATGATATGTTTTTTCCTTTGCCGTCCGCTTATTCATGGCTTGCACACTGATAACTTCATTGATTGAAGTAGCATAGTCCTCTTCATCATACGTTTCTGCACACCATGAAAGCAAGCATTTTTCGCCTTTGTGGCTTGCGTCGGCAATATAATTTGCGAGTCGCTTATAATTATCATTCTCTTTTTTACAGAAGATTCGTTTGCTTATCATAAGGCATTGACTTTCTTTTTGATTTGGTCTTTTACCCTTTCTATGTCACGCAGTATCGGGCGAATATTTATTTGTTCATCTGTTGTCGTGAGTGCAAGCTTCAGCAAACCGCCGAGCCGTCCCAAGTCACCGTTGACCTTGAGCAAATCAAGGCGAGTTTGATGATTTTCAAGACTATGGACTTTTGTGCCGAGGCAGACATTCTTGACAAATGTAGAAATTGATAGCCCTGCAAGCGTGCTTGAATGAACGATTTGATTGTACTCCTCTTCGGTGAGATAGGCTTTCACTTGATGATTTTTTTTAATTTTCATAGATTTTCCTTCTTATTTAATGTCTTTTTGGGGCTTTTTTAGTCGTGTTTCAGAATAAAAAAAGCAATTTCCGTTGAGCTATAGGCGAATAAGGCAAAACCCGACAGGGCAGGATGCGTAGTGGGATATGAACATAGTACCATCACGCCTATCCTGCCATTCGGTCTTCACATTATCTTTTGTAATACATCATAAAAAAGCGTATTTTTCAAGCGGTAACGCTTTATTTTGCTTCTTTCTTGTTTTTTGCGGAAGT
Source organism: uncultured Desulfovibrionaceae bacterium (assembly GCA_964371955.1). Taxonomy (GTDB): domain Bacteria; phylum Desulfobacterota; class Desulfovibrionia; order Desulfovibrionales; family Desulfovibrionaceae; genus CAYJAZ01. The sequence goes on from CAYJPB010000048.1 coordinate 14,229, forward strand.
TTACGATTTCTTAGGCTTCTCTGCGATTTCTTACGCTTTCTGCTTGTTATTATCAGAAGTTAGGGGCGTTTAAGGATTTATAATGTAATTTTCTAACTTTTTTCTTGACTTTGAGCAGGGCTTAAGTTAGTTGGAAGTAAAGAGACTGCCTTATGGCTTTGTTCAGGCGAGAGGTGAGAATACCTTAAAGTCATTTGTAGGGTTTCGTGCCCAAGCAAATCTTGAATGATGGTAGTGCCTACCCCTTTCTGGGTAAGCCATGATGCAAAGGTATGTCTGAGTGAGTGGAAGACTAAGCGATTTTGATTCTGTGTGATATTCTCGTTGAATCCAAGCTCCTTGATTGCCTCTCTAAATATCGGAGAAATCTCCTTTATTTCGCTATTTGAAAAAAAGTAAGTTAGTTTTCTTGAAGAGTATTTTCGGATAACTTCCAAAGCACAATCATTGAGAGGAATGTTTCTTGTTCTGCCGTTTTTGGTTTTGAATATAGTCACGGTTCTTGCCTCGAATGAAATACATTCTTCACGGATAGACAGGATTTCTCCTGCTCTCATACCCGTGTGGATTGCAAGATATGCGATGTCATGCCAAAGTTCGCTTTTTGAACTGAGGTAGCTAAAAAGCATTTCAGCCTCACTTTCCGTAAAAAAGCGAGTTCGCTGATTGTTCGTGGCAGGCATTTCAAAATAAGGCGGTTTGTTTTTGAGTTTTCCGACTTGATAGGATCTGTTCATGATTCTTCGCATGAGGGATAGGCATAATTTTACAGATTGTGCAGACAGTTTTCTTGAGAAAAGTTCGGTTTTAAAATTTAGAATGTCTAAAAATTCTATCTTTTCAAGGTCGACGCTGTTCCAATACTCTTTGAGGTGCTTATTGTATCGGTTTATTTCTTTTCGCAAACTGGTAGGAACAAGTGATTTCGTATCTTGAAAAATCTGAAAAGCTTCATCTAGAGTTAACATGATTGAGCCTCCTAGTTTCGCAGAACCATGATAAGTCTAACTGTCTTTATAATGTAAATAAATTATAATTTTAACGTTATAATTGAGTAGGAAGCGGTCTTGAAAACCGCCGTGGGTGGAAGCCCACCGGGAGTTCGAATCTCTCTC
>CAYJPB010000049.1:0-5112 GCA_964371955.1 uncultured Desulfovibrionaceae bacterium
AAAGCTCTCCATCCAATATATTGTTACTTCCGTCAAACATAAATATTCCTTAGTAATCAACTTTTATACTTCAAGTAAGAGTGCGTCGTCTTCGTTGTCTCTGCTAGGTGATTTTCCTTTGCAAACATCTAAAATTCTGTAGCTGTATTCTATGGCTTCAATATGGAAACCCCTGAATTTGAGATTGAGAAAATAATAAAACATCAAAGTCGGCACAGCTACGGAAAGCCCCATAATTGTTGTAAGCAAAGCAGAGGAAATACCTGCGGCCAACAAGGCGGGATCGGGGCTGGTATTCATTGCAATTGCTTCAAATACTTGCACCATACCAAGCACAGTTCCAAGCAAACCCAATAGAGGAGAAATTACCGAAATAAGGCGGATATATGCTAAATCTCTGGTGACATGCGCAAAGTTCCTGTGGAATAAATAAGATACTTCCGCACGAATATCGTCGGAGTGATCGCTATGGAGCAAAATTTCTGTAACAACACCTACAAGCGGATTTTTTGTACCTACTTTTGAAAAAGTAGGACATGCACTGCACTCTCGATTTTCTAAAGTGGTAAACTCCCTTTGAAAGCCGCGCCAAACAATTGAAAGAAAATAAAAATTCTTCAATGATAGATAGATCGCCAGAACTACGAATAAAAGTAAAACCATACCTGCCGGACCTATCATAGCATATACATTTGCGAATCTTTCTTGAACCATTTACTTTTATCCTTGTAGAAAAAATTTCTTATAATTTTATTTAACTAATTATTGGCTATCAACCAACTAAAGTTAGATTTAACTAACTTTAGTTGGTTGATACACACAAAATATTTAAATGTCAAGCATTTTTTTTCAAGACAGACATTCTATAATTTCAAATAGTTAAAATACACACTATAAGGAATAATTATCAATAAGTCAAAACCATGTTTTATTATATTTTCTTTGCGCCTTATGCTGAATACATAGAGAAGATAAGATAAAAATACAAAGAAGTATGTAAACAAATGTCGAACGGATATACAAAAAAAATACTGCTGTAAGCATGAAACCCAAGCCGTTGAGAAGCATTGCTATTCCGACAAGTGTTGTGTATGTTGCAATATCATCTGTCGCCACATTTTTATAGTGATACTCATGCAGTAAAGTAATATTATGCCGAACTATAAGCTTATATGCCAGCCAAAAATGCCAAAGACTTGCGGAAAGAAAAAATATAAAAACAATATATTGCATAGCGTTGTTTCCAATTTAAATATAAAAGAGCAACCCAAAACACATACATCAAACGTGCTCTAAGTCGCTCCACTACAAATAAATCTCTTATGCTTTTTCTAAACATTCACGCACAAAGGCTTTTGCGTTTACAAAATCCTCTTCATTGGGATGCTTATTACCTTCTTCTATTCGGGCTTTTCTCTCATCGGTTTGCGGATGTGCATCACCGTATTTTGCCGCCATCATTTCAAGAAGTTTTGGATCAACCTTACCCATACAAATCCATGAACCCAGAAGAGTATTACCCTTTCCGTCCAAAAGTTCTACTGCTTTATCTTTGCACTTTTGCGCATGTTCGCCATCGGGATACGCCCCAAGCGTGCCAAACAAAACAACTTTTTTGTTTTCAAGTGATTCGATAAAAGTTTTGGCTTCGGCATTTGGAATGCCTTTATCCACCCAATATCCGCAAATAATACAGTCATAATCTGCACAACTAGGATTATCTCTCATTGGAATAAGATCGGCTTCTGCCACTTCTTCTGCAATCGCTTCGGCAACAGCTTTTGTGTTTCCAGTTTTACTTGAATAAGTAACGAGTATTTTCATCATATACCCCCTATTTTTTTTATTTATTATTCATCGTCATCAATATCTTTTGAATATTCGATAACTTTATTTGCCAAATCTTGATACACAGCATGCATTTCGGATTCACTCAAGGCTTGAAACACAGTTCCGCTTATAGCTTCCGCTTTTTGAATATCTCCGTGACGAGGAACATAGGTAACAATGCGCGTGCCGATTTCTTCCGCCGCTTTTTGCACAATTTCAACTTCGTCAACAATATTTTTTGCATTAAGAATAATACCTTGAAGTTCGGCATATCCGCGCGAACCAAAGTTTTTAATAGCTTGTGCAATATTATTTGCCGCATAAAGAGCCATCATCTCTCCAGAAGATACAATAAAAACTTCTCTTGCATATCCACCGCGAATAGGCATGGCAAAACCACCGCACACAACGTCGCCGAGCACGTCATAGATAACAACATCGGGCTTATATTCTTCAAAAGCATTTAAATCGGCAAGCTTTTCAAAGGCTGAAATAATACCACGCCCCGCACAGCCAATTCCCGGTGTAGGCCCACCTGATTCTACACACAAAACACCGTTATACCCTTCAAAAACAATATCGTCGAGTTTTAAATCATCACCTTTATCTTTGAGTTCGTCAAGAACCGTGGGAATATTTCTTCCATACACTGGTTTGGTTGAATCCGCCTTCGGGTCACACCCAATTTGCATAATTTTGTAGCCTTGAAGACTGAGTGCTACAGATAAATGTGATGTTGTTGTGGATTTGCCTATGCCGCCTTTGCCGTAAATTGCTATCTTTCTCATAAAGGTAATTCCATTTATTTTCTAATTTTGAAAACTTTTTAGAGTAATCGAAATTATATTTGTACTTAATGTTGCATTTTGTCAAGTATTATTTTCATAACATAAATATTTTACGAATATATTAAAAAAGTTTGACTAATTGAACAAAATTACATATTATCAATTTCATAAATTTTATATAAGGATTTTTTATGTCTGCAACTCACTGTATTAATAGAAATTTAGCCCTATTACTCATTTGTTTGTGTTTATTTTCATTGGTAGTACCTTTTCAAGCTTTTGCCGAACCCAGTCCAATTCTCACTTCATGGGAAGATGTTGAAATTGATATTGAAGAAGTGAATGCTCCCTATCCCTATGCCACTCTTGACGCTCCTAAAGGTGGCACATACCGCGTTACCACCATTGGTACATACGACAATTTTCATATTTTCGCTGAAAGAGGGCTTGCAACACACTACTTTTTCTACACCTACGAAAGCTTAGGCGAATATATTCCCGATCAACCTTATGCCATGCGTGGAGTGCTTGCCGAAAGTTTTGATTTGTCGGAAGACAGAACAGTGCTTAAAGTTCATATCAATCCACTTGCTCATTTTTCCGACGGAAGCCCTGTGACAGCGCACGATGTTGTTTTCACCTATAACGCCTTGCAAAGTGATGCCAATCCGCTCTATAAAATCGGCTATCAAGACGTTATCAGCGTTGTTGCCGAATCAGATTCAACTGTTGTGTATACTTTCAGAGAAGGGGCAAGCCGTGAACTTCCTTTAGAAGTTTGTGTGCTTCCTGTTTTTGCCGCTAAGTGGTGGGAAGGCAGAGATTTTTCAGAACCGCAACACGAACCTATTCTTGCAAGCGGGCCATATCTGGTAATGGACGCAAAATTCGGTGTGCGTTTCAGCCTCACCCGTGACCCAAATTACTGGGGAAGAGATTTACCCCGAAATGAAGGAAAATATAACTTTGATTCACTTATTATTGATTATTACACCGATTCCACCGTTGCCCGAGAAGCATTTTTTTCAGGTGAAGCCGATTATTATCTCGAGGGTACATTAAGTAATTGGCACAATGCCTATGATGTTGGCCCAGTTCTGAATGGCGATATTATCCGCCATGAATACGAACGCCCTACTCCCGTCGGTATCATGGGACTTAACCTCAACACAAGAAGAGAACTACTTCAAGATAAAAATGTGCGTCACGCGCTCACAATACTTCTTGACTTTGAATGGCTCAACAAAAGCATGTATTATGATACATACTACCGCGTAAACAGTTATTTCACAGGACATGGGCTGGATTTAGAAGACTATCCCACTGAGGAAGAACTTGCAATCCTCAATGAATACGAAGGGCAAATCGATCCCGATGTTTTTGGTGAACTGCCTCGTATGCCCGTAACAGACGGTTCAGGCAGCAATAGAGCACAAATGCTGGAAGCTATTGAAATTTTGAAAGAATCCGACTGGAATCTTGTCGATGGGAAAATGGTCAATGCAGATGGTGAACAAATGACGCTCAAGCTTATCGCGAGCAGTGATACAGTTTTGCGAAACTATAGTTATTATGCCGAAAATCTAGCGCGTGTGGGTATTCATCTTGAATTGCAATTACTCGATCAAAATCAATACAATGCCGAATTACAAAATTTTAACTACGATATGTGTTATTCATTTATTCCTATCAATTACAACCCCAGTAGCGAACTGCGCTACTATTGGACGAGCGAAACCGCTGACGTAATAGGCTCAAAAAACTATTCAGGTATTGCCGATCCTGTGGTGGACGATTTAATCGAACGTATGGTTTCCGCTGAATCACTGGAAGAATTGAACCTATTAACAATGGTTTTAGACAGAATTCTTTGGCATGGTTTTTACACTGTTCCCGGTTGGTCTACAAAAAATGTTCGTATTGCATGGTGGCAAAACAACATTACTCCCGGGAATATTGAAGACATAGTTAAGCTATCTACACTTCATTACTGGTATAATCCACAATTACTCGGTGGAGAATAAGGACTATGCTGTATTATATTTTTAGGCGATTACTTCTCATAATTCCGACACTTTTTGGAATTATTGCAATTAACTTCTTTCTTATTCAAATGGCGCCCGGAGGCCCTGTTGAGCAATTTATTGCCAATTACGAAAATTCCGGCACAGTATATATGGAAAGGGTCGGTACAAATGTAGACGATATAGGGCAGATTTCAGACGATACTTTTGATAATAAAAACTATGGTTTATCGCCTGAAATTTTAGCTGAAATCGAAGAGATGTATGGTTTTGACGAACCTATTCATGTACGCTTTTGGGAAATGGTGAAAGATTTTGCTCTTTTTGACTTAGGTGAAAGCTTTTTTAAAGCCGACTCTGTTGTTGATTTAGTAAAAAAAGCATTACCCGTTTCCATAACAATCGGGCTTTGGAGCACACTTATCACCTATCTTGTTTCTGTTCCGCTCGGCATGAAAAGAGCGCTTTCC
>CAYJPB010000049.1:5122-5468 GCA_964371955.1 uncultured Desulfovibrionaceae bacterium
ATATTCAGGTATCACAGTAGTTGTAGCGAGCACAATACCTGCATTTTTACTTGCAATTATGCTTCTTATTGTCTTTGCGGGCGGTTCGTATTTACAATGGTTTCCGCTTCGTGGTCTTCATTCCATCGGTTTTGAAGATATGAGCTTATTTGAGCAAATTCTTGATTATTTACACCATATAACGCTTCCTGTTATCGCAACCACAGTAACGGGTTTTGCGGGGCTCACCATGCTCACACGGAACTCATTTCTTGATGAACTTTCAAAGCAGTATGTCGAAACGGCAAAAGCAAAAGGTTTGAGTGAAAAAAGAGTCTTATACAGAAATGATTTCAGAAATGCTATG
>CAYJPB010000049.1:5523-13586 GCA_964371955.1 uncultured Desulfovibrionaceae bacterium
TTGCTCATAGAAACAATTTTCTCATTACAGTGCTTGGGGCTTTTAGGTTATGAGGCAACCATGCAAAGAGATTATCCGGTTATGTTTTCAACACTTTATGTATTCACACTTGTAGGGCTTATGACTTCACTTATCTCAGATATTGTTATGATGTTTGTTGACCCACGCATTGACTTCAAAACAAGGAAGAAAGTATGAGTGAAATCAATAAAAGACGTTGGGCAATTTTTAAACAAACAAAACGTGCCTATTTTGCTCTAATCCTTTTGAGCATTGTATTTGTTTTGAGTATGATAGCTGAATTTATTGCCAACGATAAACCCATATTCATCTATGATGATGGAAATTACTACTTCCCCGCTCTCATAGATTACACGGAAAAAGACTTTGGTTCAGACTTTGAATTTCCTGTAAACTATTACGATTCTTATTTTACCAATGAATTACTTTCTGAAGAAAGTATTGTTATTTGGCCGCTTATTCCATTCTATTACACAACAATAAGCCCCTTTGAAACGCAATTTCCCGCTCCTCCAAGTGCAAAACATTGGTTAGGCACAGACGATCAAGGCAGGGACATTCTTTCACGCATACTCTATGGCTTTAGAATTTCAGTGCTTTTTGGTTTGATACTCTTCTTTTTCAACAGTATAATAGGCATATTAGTTGGTTTACTTCAAGGCTATTATGGCGGAAAAATTGATTTAATTGGGCAAAGATTAATGGAAATTTGGGGAAGTGTCCCCACGCTCTATCTTATCATAATCATATCGGGAATAATCACCATGAATTTCTGGATACTGCTTGGAATTATGCTTTTATTCAGTTGGATGGGTATGGTGGGCGTTGTACGTATGGAAACACTAAGAGCAAGAAATATGGAATTTGTGCGCTCGGCTCATGCTTTAGGTGCGAGTGATTGGCAAATAATCACCAAACACATCCTCCCAAATGCCTTAGTTGCGGTTATTGCTATGCTTCCTTTTTCTGTGAACGGCTCAATTGTGGCGCTCAGCTCATTAGATTTTTTGGGTTTTGGACTACCATCGACCTATCCCTCACTCGGTGAAATTGTTTCGCAAGGCAGAAATAATCTCTTTGCGCCTTGGATTGGCTTTTCGGGCTTTGCCACTTTGGCAGGTATGCTTACAGCCTTTGTATTTATTGGCGAGGGTTTGCGCGATGCACTCGATCCTCGTGTATTTTATCAACAAAGTTCAGATGAGGGAAAATAATGTCTCTGCTAGAAATAAAAAATCTCAATATCGGTTTTGATACTGTCGATGCAAAAGGAAATGTGAGCAAGCAAGCTCCCATCGTGAAAAATGTTTCCCTTTCTATAATGAAAGGTGAATGTGTTGCGCTTGTGGGTGAAAGCGGATCGGGCAAATCGCTTACGGCGCGTTCGCTTATGGGACTTTTACCCTTTGCCGGCAGTGTACATTCGGGAAGTATTGTGTGGGGAGGCAAAGAAATTTCTCACTATACGGAAGACGAATGGATTCAACTTCGCGGTAAAGATATCAGTATGGTTTTTCAAGATCCGCTTGCAGGGCTAAACCCCCTACATCATTGTGGAAAACAAGTAGAGGAAGTGCTTTATTTGCATACAAACCTCAATAAAGAAGAAAGATATAAAGAGGTGAAAAGACTGTTTGAACTTGTGAAACTTGACAATTCCGAAGAACGCATGAAAGCGTATCCTCATCAATTATCAGGCGGACAAAGACAAAGAGTAATGATTGCTATCGCTTTGGCAAACACGCCGCGCCTTCTCATCGCTGATGAACCCACAACTTCGCTTGATGTAAGTGTGCAATATTCAATACTTACGCTTTTGAAAGAATTGAGAGAACAGTTTAATATGTCGCTTCTTCTCATCAGCCATGATCTAAAATTAGTCAATCATTTTTCAGACTCAATTTATGTTATGCAGCAAGGGCAAATTGTGGAATCACTTGCTTCGCTCGATAATCCTCAGCACGAATACACAAAAATGTTGTTACACAGAGATATTGATATAACTTGCCGTGATAGCAAAGATTTCAACGCTCAAGAGCATAAAACCATTCTTGATGTTTTTCGTTTGAATGTAGAATATGCTCGCCCACGCATAAAATTCTTTGAAAAAAGAGAACCATTCAAAGCTGTAAGCAATATCGATTATGTTGTCCGTTCAGGCGAATGTCTCGGCATTGTCGGAGAGAGCGGTTCAGGCAAGTCCAGCCTTGCTTTTGCTACCTTACGCCTTATAAAAAGCAGTGGAACAATTGCTTTTTTAGGCAATGATCTTCAAAATAAAAGCCATAAACAAATGGCGTCCATACGCAAAGATATCCAAGTGGTTTTTCAAGATCCTTACACATCCCTCAACCCTCGTATGACAATAAAAGATATTATTTGTGAGGGTTATACAATCCATAACAAAAAAGAAAACGTAGATCTTGATGCAATTGTTGAAGAGGCTCTTGAAGATGTTGCCTTACCTAAAGAGTATAAATACCGCTATCCACACGAACTTTCCGGCGGAGAAAGGCAAAGAGTGGCAATTGCGCGAGTGCTTGTACTTAAACCGCAACTTATTTTTCTTGACGAACCCACCTCATCACTTGATAGAAATTTACAGTTTCAAGTTATTGATTTGTTAATTGATTTACAAAAAAAACACAATATTGCTTATGTATATATCAGCCATGACTTGCACTTGGTGCAAATGTTTTGCCACAGTGTGCTTGTGCTGTATAAAGGCGCTTGCCAAGAACAAGGAAGTGTACAAGAAGTGTTTAATAATCCCAAATCCCCTTATATGAAAAGATTAATTGCGGCTTCATTGTAAGAATTCGCCCAATAAATCACTAAAATAACAACTAAAACATAGTCGAATAGAAAGCCAAAAACGTACATTGGAGTTGAATGAAAAATGGATAAATAAAATAAAAATATTAAAAACTAAAAAAAATGCTTGACATCCACAATTGAGTTAGTTATAACTAACTCATGGATGGTTGTTGAAAACAACTCCAAAGCAAAAATATTTTTTTACAACTAAAGTTAGTCATAACTAACCTACAAAGGAGAGCAAATGAAAGAAGAAAATAATAGTCATTCAGGTTGTAAATGTTCAAACAAGCAAGTACAAAGCAACAATGGACATGAAATAAAAAAAGCTCCTTGCAGTGGCTCTTGCCCAAATTGCGCTTCAAAAAATAAGCAAAAAGGAGAGTAGATTATAAGTTAAAAATTTCAAAATTTCCTGCAAGTTCCTCCATTCTTGCATGAAACTCCATAGGTTTATTCCATAGTCAATCTCCATTTGTCAAAAAGCACGCTGAGGCGTGCTTTTTGCTGTTATATTGCTTTTTGAATACTCTATGAACTAGATAGTGTCTTCAATCGGTTTTTTCAAAACTCCTAACATAAAAGCGCTTACCAGTATGCCTACAACAAGAGCGAAGAGATACATAAATCCTTGTTCAACAACAGGAAACACGAAAATTCCACCATGCGGAGCCATAAGTTTTGCCCCAAAGAACATGGAAAGTGCACCCGCAATTCCTGAACCAAGCATGCATGAAGGTAAAACACGAATCGGATCTGCCGCGGCATAAGGAATTGCGCCTTCTGTAATAAAAGCTAACCCCATAATAAAGCTCATTGGCGCTGAATCACGTTCTGATTTTGTGTATTTATTCTTGCTTATCCAAGTTGAAAGTGCTATAGCACAAGGTGGTGTCATGCCACCAATCATAACCGCAGCCATAATATCATAGTTACCGGAAACAATTGAGGCTGTTCCAAAAACATAAGCTGCCTTATTGAATGGTCCTCCCATGTCAATAGCCATCATTGCGGCAACAACAAAACCTAAAACGATTTTACTTGAGCTTCCCATATTTGCTAAAGCTGTGTTTAGCCCTGTATTGATTGTTCCCATTATGGGCTCAACAATATATATCATACCTACACCGATAAAAAGTATACCAAATAAAGGATAGATCAGTACAGGTGCAATTTTTTCTAAAGTTTCGGGAAGTGATACAGTTCCTTTCATAAGTGCGCGAATAATATAGCCCGCTAAAAAACCTGCAACCAATGCGCCTAAAAAGCCACTTTTACCGCTTGCCGCAATCATGCCACCTACAAAGCCGGGAGCAAGAGCAGGCCTATCACCTATTGATTGCGCAATAAAACCGGCTAATACAGGAAGCATAAAGCCAAAAGCAGTTCCGCCAATTGACTTTAAAAGAGCCGCAAGAGGGGTTATGCTACCAAAATTTCCTCTCTCTGCTTCTGAAAGCGAGTTAAGATCGACACTCAAGCCATCAATAAGGAAGGCTAAAGCAATAAGTAAACCGCCACCGACAACAAATGGAAGCATATGTGATACACCATTCATCAATTGCGTATAAATCTGGCGACCGACACTTGCACTTTGCACAGTTTCTGATTTTACTTGATTTGTAGAAGTAAAAATTGGCGCATCTTGATTTTTAGCTCGTACAACTAATTCTTCAGCTTTGTGGATACCGTCTGATACTTGACATTCGATGACATGTTTCCCATTAAATCTATCCATAGGCACTTTTGAATCCGCGGCAACAATAATAGCTTTTGCTTCAACAATTTCTTGTGGGGTGACTTCGTTCTTTGTGCCGCTTGAACCTCTGGTTTCCACTTTTATTGTGCAATTATGTTTTTCCGCAGCTTTTGTTAAACTTTCTGCCGCCATATATGTGTGGGCAATTCCTGTCGGACAAGAAGTTACAGCAAGAAGTTTTGTTTTATTTTCGCTTTCATCATTTGAAAAAGCAGGAGCTTCAATACTTTCTTCCTCAACGTCTCTCTCATCTAAAATAGATAAAAATTCTTCACTGCTTTTTGCATTAATGAGAATTTCAATAAGTTCATCATCCACCAAGAATCCGGAAAGTTTTGCAAGAACATCAAGATGAACATTGTCTTTCGTATTGGGGGCGGCAATCATAAAAAGAAGTTTTACAGGTTCACCATCGAGTGAATCAAAATCTACTCCATCAGGAATGGTGATTGCTACTAAACCGGCTTTTGAAACAAAATCTCCCTTACCATGCGGAATAGCAACTGCCATACCAACACCGGTTGTACCTTCTTCTTCTCTGGCGAGAAGTGCTTTTTTGTATGCTACAGCATCGTTAATATTTCCTTTATTTAGCATAAGCGAAATTGCTTTATCTAAAATATCCTCCTTGGAAATTGCTCTTACGCCAATTTCAACCCCATCAGAACCAATTAAATCAATGATTTTCATTTTAATTCCTCCTTATAAACGCTTATATAAATTTGCTTTATTTTGTACTAAATCTTAACATTCAAAGAATTAAAAATATATGATATAAATATATTTATTATATATACATTTTTAGTTAAGAATGAAATGTTAAGCGCTGCTTACAAACCTAACGGTAAAAAGGTAAAGTTAGTATAAAAGATTATAAAGTATTGAAATAAAAAATTTTGACACAACAAAACCTCCTCAAAAAAATGAGATTTTGTGTTGTTCGTTAGTCATTCATAGTGATAGTGAATGTATCGTTTCCAATTGTACCAAATATAGAAAAAAATATCAACAATATTGATCATTGTCAATGAAAATTGTATCGCCAATCAAGGCTATCTCACGAAAAAGTCTTTAACTATACTTCACCTTAAGTATATGGTGGGGGCTACAGCTAAAAGGGAAAAAAGTATTTATGCCCTTGCAGAGAATCAACAAATATCCCTTTTTATGATATTTCTCATCGTTTTTGCAAGCATATGAAAAAAAATTAAATTATTGAAATTTGAGTATTAGCAAGAAATCCGTTCAAAGAAGTAAATATCACTTATCCCCAAAAAAGATATTTTTCTGAGAAAATGTACCGAATTGAGCAGAGATCTTGAAAATTATTAAATTAAATTGTTGACAATTTATTTGAGGAATTGTAGTGTCATTACAAATGACATGTGATACGGACAACATGTCATATTATACATTTTTTGTTAGCTAAAAGGAGATCTTTCTATGAGGATTAAAAACCTTAAGGCCATACCCATAGAACTTATCTTAGATGAACCGTTTGAAGGTGGAACCTATATTGTGCGCAACCGCAATACCATTGTGTGCGTAGTTGAATTTGAAAACGGTGTCAAAGGCGCTATGTATGGCGGTGATGAAGATATGGAACAAGACGCAATTGTGCGCCTTATCAACACCACATTCAAAGAGCGCATAGCCGGTAAAGCAATTGAAAGCGTTGAAGATATTCACGCAATCTATAACGATCTTATGAATATGGCATTAAACCTTGGCTATCGCGCCTTGGTAGATTTAGATATGGGACGCCACGGCATACAGCAACAAGCATTGTCACTTATTGACATGGCTTTGTGGGACGGTTTTGGAAAACTTCAAGACAAACCTGTATTTGCTCTTCTTGGCGGTGCAAAACGCACTGAAATTCCTGTTATTTCCATCGGTGGTTATTACCACGATTCCGAACCCCAAGGCACTCATGCAGAGGCAGCTTGGCTTAAAAGTTTGGGCTTATCCGGAATGAAGATGAAGGTTGGACGCGTTCCTTTTGAACAAGATGTAGAGCGTATTTTAGCCGCTGTTGAAGGCGGTGGCGGAAAAGATTTTAAAGTCGCCGTTGACGTGAACCAAGGCTGGACTGTAGAACAATCTATAGAATTTTGCCAAAGAGCGGCAAATCTTGGTCTTGCATGGCTTGAAGAACCTGTAAAGTGGTACGATTGTCTTACAGGACTTGCGCAAGTGAAAGCTTCCTCCTCCATTCCTATTGTGAGCGGTCAAGGCGATATTTCTGAATTCAGAAGTAAAAATCTTGTGCGCTGCGGCTCTGTCGATCAGCTCAATACCGATGCAACCCTTGTCGGCGGTGTCACAGGTTGGATGAATGTTGCAAAATTTGCCGCAGAACATAATGTTGCAATGGGTCACCACGAAGAACCGCAAGTAGCACTCACTTTGCTTTCAGTGGTAGATAAAATCGGTCCTGTTGAAATTTTTGCCAATGAAAAACGTGATCCATTATGGCGCTTAATCCTCAAAAATCCTCCATTACCAAAAAATGGAGTGCTCCAAGTACCGCAAGGTGCAGGTTTGGGCTTTGAGCTTGATTGGGATGTTGTTGAACGCTACAAAAAAAGTGTATAAATTATTTGTAGGCACAGCAAAATTAACTTGTCATGTGCCTACAGATACTCTATAAGGCTCTCATGTCAACAAATAACACAATAGATATAGATGCAGCTCCGCGCTATCGACAAATTTGCGAAATATTGAAAAACGCAATAAGTGACGGCACTTTTCTTCCCGGTGAGATTATGCCCACCGAAAAGGAAATTTGTGAAAAGTATAATGTAAGTCGCTTCACAACACAAAGTGCTTTTAAGCTTCTTGTGGACGAAGGTTTGATAGTAAGAAAACAGGGGCTTGGCACATTTGTAAAAGACTTGTGTGCAGATAAAGGCAAGAAAGTCACACTTACTTTAGGCAGTGTTTACCAAAGTCAAACTCCGCTCGCTCAAGCACAAAACTGGTTTGCGCGCAGGGTGGCAGAACTCACAAGAAATCAAGTAAAAATTGAAGTGCAGTTTGAATCAGACTTTGGCGAAAGCACAAAACAAATCATAGACATCGCAAGCGGCAACTTGGATATGTTCAGCGCCGCAACCGACTGGCTCGAAAAGGAAGATCCTACATGGAGTATTATCAACCTGCCTTTTCTTTTCAAAAGTTTTGAGCACGCAAAAAGATTTAGCAAAAGCACTATTGCCGAACTTCTCAGACAAGATTTATTGAAAAAAAACCAAATACGAATCCTTAGCGATAATTTCATCAGAACAGGGCGCATTGTTTGTACAAAAAAACCCTGCTTTGAATTGGAAGATTTTCACAAATTAAAGCTAAGAATTCCCTCAATCCGCTCCTATAATGATTTGTGGCAAAGGGTTGGCGCTTCTCCTGTTGAAATGTCTTGGAACGATGCAAAACAAGCCTTGGAAGATAATTGTATCGACGG
>CAYJPB010000049.1:13596-14620 GCA_964371955.1 uncultured Desulfovibrionaceae bacterium
GATGCCCCAAGTGATGCTGTGTACCATGCGCAATTCCATAGGTTTGCACCCTATATCACTTCAACAAGACATATCTATTCGCGGGCGTGCATTGCAATTTCAGAACAAAAATTCCAAGAATTGCGTCCGGATATTCAAGATGCGCTTATTGTTGCCGCTTTGGAAACAGGCGAAAGGTATTCAACCGCTGCTATGGAAAATTGGAATATAGATAAAGAAAAAATGATAAACGAGGGGGCAAAACTCATATTCACAGATATGGAACCCTTCAGGAAGAAAACCCAATCAATATACGAGATGAATTCTTCATTCTCAAAATACATTTATGAAATTTTAAATATGTAAAATTTAAAATATCAAGGAGATTTTGCTATGAAAGGTAAAACCGTTGTTATGCCCAAACCGGGCACAATTGAATTTCACGAATACGATGTTCCCACCCCAAAAGCCGGCGGTGTAGTGGTAAAAGTATTGTGCAGTAATGTGTGTGGCTCTGAATTGCATATCTGGACAGGACATCACCCAAAGAAAAACGGCGGTCTCGGTCACGAAACCGTGGGTGTTATCGACCAACTCGGTGAAGGTGTTATTGTTGATAATGCCGGGGAAGAAGTAAAAGTGGGCGATCGTATTGCTGCAACATACTTTATTTGCTGCCAAAAATGCCCTGCCTGTCAAAAAGGTCAACTCAATTTATGCGAAAATGCGTATAGTTTCTGGGCAAAACAACCGGAAGAATGGCCGCATTTCCACACAACTTTTGCAACTCATTATTATATTCATCCCGGTCAATTTTTCTATAAAGTACCGGCAAATGTCCCTGATGTTTTGGCGGCAGGTGCGAACTGTGCATTATCACAAGTTATGTACGGAATAGACCAGTCTGGCGCAACTATTCAAGATACTTTAGTTATTCAAGGCGCAGGTGGCTTGGGAATTTATGCAACCGCTGTTGCCAAAAGCAAGGGTATCACCGTTATTGTTGTTGATGCAGATTCTTCTCGTCTTCAACTTGCAAAAGATT
>CAYJPB010000050.1:0-14290 GCA_964371955.1 uncultured Desulfovibrionaceae bacterium
AATACCACCGCTTGAAATTTAATGCTTCTTTCTGAAAATTTCTTGTGGCGGTGGGAAGTGCTTCGATTGAAAAAACAATAGTGTATTTCATATTGAAGCAAATTCTTTGATGTAAACCGCTGAACAAAACGCAAGCCGTAGGCTTGCAAAAAATCGTCACTTGCCTTTTCCCACACTCATGTCACCGTTGAAAGGGGCAAGAACTTGCATGAAATACTATAATTTTTGAAAAATGAGTGTGGGGCTTAGTGATGATTAAGCAGGGCATGTGGGTCTTTCCCGAGGGATTATCCCTACGAGGGTACACAATGGCGGCACGCCCTTTTGGAATCCTCGGAGGAAATGTCCCGTTGGTCGCCGGAGGCATGATAGGAAATTTTGAAATAAAGTTTATAAGACAAACTATTATATAAACTCTTGAAATATCTACTATAAATAAATTAAATTTATAAGCAGGAACCCTTTATGAAAAAAACATTAATAATCACCCTTTCATTACTCTTAACATTAACAATAGCTCACACTTCTTTTGCACGCGATATCGCAATTATGAATTCCACAAATTCATCATTTAGTCATTTGAGTGTGAGTGATACAAATTCTGACAATATCACAAATTTCTTACTTGAACCGCTTCAACCCGAAGACGGTATAGTTATCAACATCACTGAAGATAGCGGTTGGGATATAATTGCTGAAAGCACCGAAGGCAATGCACTATTGTTTGAAGATATTGATTTTACAGGCGCAAATACCGTCTATCTCCTTTCTGACGGTTCACTTGAAATGTATTCAGAATCTTTTCAGAGCTTAAATTAATGCAAAATAATTCTTTAAAACTTGAAATTGTAACCCTTTTTAAACTTTTGCTTCCGATTTGCTTAGGGCAACTGGCAGGGCTTTCAATGACATTTGTAGACACAATTATGTCTGGTAGAGCCGGCGCAGTGCACATGGCTTCTGTTGCAATTGCCGGTTCTGTTTGGGTGCCGATAACTGTTTTCGGTCAAGGCCTAATGATGACGGTTACTCCTTTTGTCGCACAATCAAACGCTAAAAAAACTGAAGAATCTCTTTCTGAGACAAAACATTATTTCAGGCAAGGCGTATGGTTAATGCTCGGCATCTCAACTCTTATATTGTGTGTTGTACTTTTACTCAGTTCACTTATAAAATCGTTTGGCTTTGATCCGCAATTGGCAGAACTTGCCTCTGATTATTTGTTGGTGATGAGCATCGGCGTTTTTCCGCTCTTTTTCTATGCAGTACAGAGATATTATCTTGAAGGGCTTGGCTTGACACGCCCGACGATGTTTGTTGGATTTTTATCTTTTGCTGTAAATATTCCGCTTAATTATATCTTTATTTTTGGAAAGCTTGGAATGCCCGCACTTGGAGCAGTCGGTTGTGCTGTGGCAAGTATGGTTGTATGCTTTGTAATGGCGATAGGTATGAATTTCTTTGTGCGCCGCGCTGTACCAAATGCTTTTACATTTGAGAAACCGAACTTTACAACAATAAAGCAAATACTCTTTATTTCTTTTCCAAGTGCTGTTGCTACATTAATGGAAATGTCGCTCTTTTCAATGGTTGCCATATTTATTGCTCCTTTGGGAACAGAAATTGTTGCCGGGCATCAAGTGGCATTAAACGCAACTTCCATGCTGTTTATGATTCCTTTTTCCTTATGTGTTGCGGCTTCTATCCGTTCCGGTAATGCGTATGGCTTGAAAGATATCGAGCAATCCAAAACCGTTCGTAAAGCTACTTATACTTTAGCCATTGCAGTAGGCGTAATGAATGCCTGCATTTTCTTCTTTGGAAGAGGTATTATTGCTAATATTTACTCAAACGAACCTCAAGTTATTGAACTTGCGATGTCCTTTATGCTTTTTGCGGGTGTATACCAAATAGTGGATAGTTTACAAGTTTCAAGCATTGGGATATTACGCGGATATAATGATACAAAGGCGATATTTTTCATGTCTTTCTTTGCGTATTGGTGCATAGCTTTCCCATTTGGCTATATTCTTTCTTTCCACGGATTATTTGGCATTGAACCTTTAGGCGCTTACGGATTTTGGATAGGCATGGTTGTAGGCTTGACGATAGGGTGTGCGCTATTTACGTATCGTGTACTTTATTTGGAAAAACTTCCACCTGCTCAGCTATATAAGAAATTATTGAAAGCTTAATATGAAGTTAAAGCTTATTATTTCTTATGTCGGCACAAATTATTGTGGTTGGCAAATCCAAACAAAGCAAAATTCACCCACAATCCAGAACGAGCTTGAAAAAGCTTTATTTAGTATATTCAATGAGCCTATTCGAGTTGTCGGCGCAAGCAGAACAGATAGTGGTGTGCATGCCGATGAACAAGTAGCTCACTGTGTTCTGCCATTCACACCAAAGAATATGCAATGGCAAAGAGCGATAAATAATCTTCTCCCTCATGATATTCGTATTGTTGATGCGCTTGAAGTAGGAGAGAGTTTTCATGCGCATCTTGACTCAACGGGGAAGATTTACACCTATTCACTCTGGACACATGAAAGCTATACTCCTCCAAAGCTATACCCTTTTGTACACCATTGCGGAAAAGTTGATTTTTCAAAAATTGAACAAGCTATACCCTATTTACAGGGGACACACGATTTTAAAAGCCTTGAAAATGCCGGTACTGAACTTGTGCACACTGTGCGTACACTTGAATATATTTGTATCAAAAATATCTCGGAACACTATTACGACATTGAATTCAAAGGAAATGGATTTCTAAAACAAATGATAAGAAATATAGTGGGTTTACTTGTATTTATAGGGCAAGGTAGAATTGAAGCGTATGAAATTCCCTCAATTCTGGAAGCAAAGAAAAGAACTGCGCTCTTTCCAACAGCACCTGCAAAAGGCTTGACTTTAACAAAAGTTCTTTATTGAAACATTTCTTATTTCAACTTCGTTTGTGTTTTTTTTCTCATAATATTTCTCATTTTTAAATTTTTTGAAAAAAACAATTTTAAAAAGTTTGTGAGAAATATCTCAAATAGCATCATAACTCATTGAAATCACAGTGTATAAAAAATTTTACAAAAATTATCATTAACACTTGCAATTGTATAAAAAATTGTATATAACAAATCTAACACGAATTGATTTATGGCAAAGGCTAAATATGTATATCCTTTCTTGAAAAACGATAGAGAAAGAAGCTTGTGAAAAACGAGCATATCACAATATACATATTTGTACAACTTTAACACATTATGTGGAGTTTAGTATATGAAAAAACGTATTATTACCCTTGCACTTGCAGCCGCTCTTTTACTTGGCGCAAATGCACAATCAGCACAAGCAGCAGCTGATATCAATGTCAGCGGTTCATGGCAAATGAGCGGTTTCTACCAAGAAAATCTCAATAGTAGCGTTGGAGATGTTTCAGACAATTTTGATGCTCCCGGCGACTTCAGCGTTATTCAACGTATCGGTGTAGCTTTAGACATTCAAAATTCTGAAAACCTTAAAGCACATTTAGCTTTATTTGTACCACATAACGTAGCATGGGGTGCTGCAGGTCAAGCTTTTGGCGTAGGTGGCGGCTCATTGTCAGTCGGTTTAGGACTTTGGATGTCACAAGCTTATATTGATTGGTATGTTCCAAATACTGAAGTAAGCGTACGTCTAGGTCTTGCTCCATCAATTGCTCCATTTTACATGGGCTTACCCGCGAACCCGGTTATGGCATATCCGGCCGGAGGTGTGACTGTTACAGTTCCTTTCAACGATAACATTACTATGAAAGCACAATGGTTGCGCCCAACCGACGGAACAGAAGGTAGTTCAACTACCAATTCATCTACTACAGATATGTTCATGCTTACCCTTCCTATGACTTTTGACAATTTCTCAATTACACCATGGGCAGCCTACCTCAGAGCAGATGCAAACAATAGCACAGCACCTATTTTCGGTTCAGGCCGTGCTTATGGTTTGGGTGAAGATACTTTCTGGGTCGGTTTAACGACTCAGTTCAAGTATGATGCATTTACATTCAATGCAGACTTCTTATATTCAAATTCAAACAGTGATCCTGTAAATAATAGCTTCTACACTAATCAAGCTCCAGTAGGTGCAGGTAATCTTTACGACGGTTACGGCTGGTTGGTTGACGGTGCGATTTCTTACAGACATGACGAACTTGGTTTGTTCAAATTGTCAGCTTGGTATTCACCCGGTGCTGATTCAAACGGACGTAACGGCGTTTTCGCAACAGTTAGCGGAACTTGGATCACAGCAACTGCTTTGTTCATTCAAGATTTGCACGCTGCAGCAGCTTTCATGCCTAATGCAGGTATGGAAACACCTAACGGACAAACAGCAGTTATGCTTTCTCATGCCGGTATTTCAATCTTCAATGACGATACACTTGTCGGTGGACACGTATTGTGGATGAAAGGTAACCACCATGTGAATATTGCAACCGGTCGTACTTTTGACGTTGACTTCCTCACCACAAAAGATAGCTTGGTTGAAGTTTCATTATGGGCAACACATAGAATTTATGACGACTTGCTTATCGGTGCTGAATTCAACTACATCTTCGAAAACTTTGATGAAAGAGTTTGGAATCGCACTTTCGACAACGGTATGCGTGCTAACCTCTCATTCCGTTACTTCTTCTAGTATTTTCCCATTATAATACTCAAGGGACTGCAAAAGCGGTCCCTTTTTTTTAGGGAAATGCTTTAAAACAAGAAAGCACACCCGATGTGTGCCTCTTGTATGGAGTTGGACTATGGCATAAACCTGTGAGGATTTTGGGAATGGAGGTGACCCAAAATATGAACAAAACTTTTAGTTAGTTCTGACTAACCTCGATGAGTTAGTTATAGCTAACTCATCTGTGCTTGTCAAGCATTTTTTTTGCTCTTGATAATTTTTTTTTTTTTTGCTAAGTAAAGGGGCATGGAGTGGATGTGAATTGAAAGCGAAAAAAGGGGCGAACACGTGAAAGAATCCGCAGAAAATTATCTGGAAACAATACTTGTACTTTCTCAAACTTTAGCAAAGGTACGTTCTATTGATATTGTTAAAGCAACAGGCTACTCAAAGCCAAGTATCAGTATCGCTATGAAAAAACTTAAAGAATCCGGTTATATAGATGTAAATGATGACGGTTCTATAACACTTACAAGTTTGGGTAACGAGCAGGCGCAATTTGTTTTGGAACGCCACAAAGTTCTTGTATCTGCTTTTATTGCAATGGGGGTATCTCCTTCTATT
Organism: uncultured Desulfovibrionaceae bacterium; assembly: GCA_964371955.1. GTDB lineage: Bacteria > Desulfobacterota > Desulfovibrionia > Desulfovibrionales > Desulfovibrionaceae > CAYJAZ01. The sequence goes on from CAYJPB010000050.1 coordinate 5,281, forward strand.
GCTGATGAAGACGCGTGCAGGGTTGAGCATGTTATCAGTAACGAAACTTTTCATGCAATAAAAAACTATTTTACCGAAAAGAAATAATCGAGAAAAATCTATGCTCACAACCGATATTCACACACACACACTACACGCCCACGGTGCAAATACAGTTCAAGAAATGTTTAATCAAGGCAAATCATTTGGTTTAAAAGTTCTTGGTTTCTCCGAACATTCACCGCGCCCTCTTGGTTATGATTACTCCAATGAATATCGTGAACAATTGCAAAAAATGCTTCCCACCTATGTAAAAGAAGTGAAAGAACTGCAACAAAGCCAAGATGACATCAAAATACTTTTCGGTATGGAAGTGGATTGGCTCGAAAATGAATTTGATTTTGTAAAGAAAACCGTTGAAATGTATGACTTCGATTATCTTATAGGAGGTATACATTTCCTTGGTACATGGGGTTTTGATGCAGATGCAAAAACATGGGAAAGCCTTTTATATCCACAAAAAGCACAATTTTTTGAGGCATATTATCTCACCATGCAAAAAATGATTGAGTCGCGTTTTTTTCAAACAATCGCGCACCCAGACTTAATAAAAATATTTGCAAAGGATGATTTTAAAACTTGGCTCAAAGAAAAAAATAGCATAGCTCTTGTTCGTCAAACCATGCAAAAAGCCAAAGAGTATAATATCGCCGTGGAAGTTTCTACAGCGGGTCTCAGAAAAGCGTGTAAGGAAATATATCCTTGCGAGGAACTTATGGAAATAATTACCGAATACGCTATTCCCATAACACTTGCTTCTGACGGGCATTGTGTGAACACACTTTGTGCGTATTATGACGAATTGGAAGAATATCTTAAAAAATTTAATATACAATCCTATGTATATTTTGAAAAAGGGCACATGGTGAAGGTGGAAATTGAATAATTATCCAATTAATTTAGACTCTTCATTTATCCGTGCGCTTGTAATTGGCGCGGGAAATGTGGGTTTGCGTAAAATTGAAACCTTACTCAAGCAAGGCGTGAAAAATATTCATGTAGTGGATATTTCACTTTCAAAAAAAGAATTTAAATTTGCAGATATTTCATTCATTACCTATGAACAAAGAGCATACACCTTACAAGATTTGGAAAAAGCAAATCTCGTATTTGTCGCCACAAGCAATGCAGATCTTAATTCAAGAATCGCTCAGGAATGTAAAGAAAGAAATATTTTATGCAATGTGGCAACACTGCCCAACGAAGGTTCTTTTTCACTTCCGGCGCTTATTCAAAAAGACGATGTCTTGCTTACACTCTCAACAAATGGATTAAGCCCTGCGCTTTCTCGAGCCCTTAAAGAAGATATTGAAATTTTTCTCGATAAGGGTTATTGTGGTTTGTGTTCATTTTTAGGCAGGCTACGCCCCAAAATTTTAATGCTTGATTTACCTACAAAGGAAAATACGCAAATATTTCGTTTTTTTGTGACAGCACCGTATAAAGAAATTTTTCTTGACTATTTCCACACAAAAAATGAAAATCAAAAAACAGAAATAGAAAAAATTCTAAAAGAAAACTTTAGCGCAAAAATACAAGTAATTATCGAGGAAGAATTATGCTAGTTTCTCTCATTATCGGATTGATTTTTTATTGCTTTGCCTCAATTTTCTTATTGCTCACTTTTTTGGGCAGAAGAGAAATCTTCACACTTATTGCAAAAATCTTTTCTCTTTTAGGGCTTGGAGTATTAACAATACTTTTCTTTCAGTTTCTTACACCGCTCTTTTCGGGAAATGTCGGCTTATCGCGTGAAATATACTTGTTCGGCTTTGCATGGCTTTTCACCCTTGCTCTTTGCTTTCTTTGGCGCAAACTTAATAATGTATTCCTTTTTATCGGCGCATCACCTTTATTATTTTTGCTTTTACACACAGTTATGCTTTTACAAAGAGAAGAAACAAGTGCGCAAGTTCCCTTTGAAGGCGTGCTTTTCATCGCTCATATTGCCGCCATTTTCTTCTCTTTAATTGTTCTTTTTGCCGCTGGTATAGCCGCTATTCTTTTTTTGATACAAGAAAAATCCATGAAGAAGAAAAAGAGAAAAGTTGGGCTGATGAAAATTCTCCCCTCCCTTCAAGTGCTTGACGAAGTGAATTACTTTGCAACCATTTTAGGCTTTCCTGCCTATACAATTGGAATTGCATGCGGATTTATTTGGGCAGGAACAGCTTGGGGCGCAAATTTTAGCGGTGATATAAAGGAAGTTACTTCTATTCTTGCATGGCTTTGTTATGCATTTTTATTTCATATGCGTATAGGGCTTTCGTACAAGGGCAAAAAGCCAGCATTATGCCTTCTTGCAGTATGCGCGTTGAGCCTTTTTTCCTTACTTATTGTTAATATATTTTTTGAAACTCACCATCAATTCTAACCTATACAGACCATGACAGAACAAAAACATATACTTCTTATCGGCATGAACCACAATACAGCCAGCGTGGAAATTAGAGAAAAGTTTTCTCTCGCTCCATTTTGTCCACCTGAGGCTGAGGCATTTAAACTCCATTTCAGCGATATTTGCACGGAAGTGTTTATACTTTCCACATGCAATAGGGTTGAACTTCTTGCCATGATGAAGCCTGAATACGACAAAGACGATTTAATTGCGCGTTGGGCATCACTCAAAAACGGAAGCGTTGAAGAACTGAGTGCACATATTTTTGCTTTTGCAGATAAACATGCCGTTACGCATTTATTTTCCGTTGCTTCAAGTCTTGATTCGCTTGTTCTTGGCGAACCGCAAATCTTAGGACAATTAAAACAATCGTATAAGCAATGCCTTGAAACAAAGAGTGTTCGCTCTATTTTCACACGTTTATTGCACAAAGCTTTTTTTGTGGCAAAAAGAGTACGCACAGAAACTTCTCTGGCAAGTTCCGCCGTTTCCATATCTTACGCGGCCGTTGAACTTGCAAAACGCATTTTTAATTCTATAGAAGAACATAAAGCCCTCATTATCGGCGCAGGTGAAATGGCAGAACTTGCCGCACTCCACCTTAAGCAAACGGGCATACAAGAAATGTATGTTGCCAACCGTACTTTTGCAAATGCTCAAGAATTGGCAAATAAAATCGGCGGTGAAGCCATCAGTTTTGATGCTATCGAAGAATACCTTGTCCATGTGGATATCATCATCTCTTCAACGGGGGCGTCACACGCTATTCTTTCTGCTAAAGACATCAAACCCATACTCAAAGCCCGTAAGTATAAACCCATGTTCTTTATTGATATTGCCATGCCTCGAGATATCGATCCCGATGTGAATACTCTTGATAACGTGTACTTATACGACATCGACGACCTTAAAGAAGTTGTGGAAGAAAATAAAGCTTCACGCAGAAGTGAAGCAGAAAAAGCAAGAGCTATAGTTCTTGAAGAAGCAGAAAACTTTAATCACTGGCTTGACTCGCTACAGTGCCAACCCACCGTCATTGCCCTTAATGAACGCACGGAAGCACTTATCCGCAAAGAATTGGAACGAAGTTTAAAAAAACTTCAGAATGTCGATGAAGATACAAAACAAGAGCTTGAACTGATGGTGCAGTCACTTGTAAAAAAAATCAACCACAAACCGCTTGAGTATTTAAAGAAACACCACGATATGGATAAATCTGTTATCAATATAAAGAAGATATTTGATATTTAAGCGCAAAAACTAAAGGAGTCATTATGAACATTTTTTCAAATTTAAGATTGTTTTCTAAATTTGCGGTGCACACGACTTTGTTTATTGTATTTGTATTGATTTTTGTTTTTTCGCAAACTAATTTTGTAAAGCACACACAAATGCCCTTTGTTCTGCTTTTTGTGTGGCTCTTTCATCTCTATTTAAACAAGCAGTTTTTTATATCTTTTTTCTCGGGCAAATTGAAGGGAAGAGAACCGCTATACAAAGCAATTATCAGCATTGCTCTTTTCTTTCTTATACTTTGCACCATTCTTTTTGGAAGCACAATGATGAATGGCGTAATTATTCCTGTCGTAAGCATTACTGTTGCCTATACATACCACGGTACGCTTGCTATGATTTGTCTTCTTTTCTTATTGCTCCACTTATATCAAAATAAACGCGCTTTGCTATTTGTGTGGAAAAAAGTTTTTAAATAGCATGCAAAACCCCATTTACCAAGAGGCAGATGGGGTTTTTGTTTTTCTATAATTTCTGTTTAATGATTAGATTACAGGATCGATTAAGCCAAATTTTCCGTTGCGTTTCTTATAAATGATATTCACTCTGTCAAGATCGGCATTCATGAATACAAGAAATTCCGCATTGTTTTTTTCTAATTGTAAAACTGCTTCTTCAACAAGAATAGGCTTAGGAGAGAAAAATTCATCACCGCTGACAATTTTTACACCTTCTTCTTCTTCTACATGGTAAGAATAAATGTCAATAGTGGGATCATTTTTCGCTCTGTGACGATCGTGGCTCTTTGAAGCATGCTTTCTGATTTGTGATTCAAGCTTGTCGGTCATTAAATCAATGGTTGCGTACATATCGGCTGATTCTTCTGATGTAGAAACATTCATTCCTTCACCGGAAAGAATGACTTCTACTTTTTGCCTATGTTTATCGACTGACAATAAAACTTGTAAATCCAAAGCTGCATTTTTACCGAGAAAACGCCCAACTTTTTCAAAACGACGACGGGCATATTTCTTTAAATGTTCCGAGGCCTCAAAATTTCTGAATGTAAAACTAATATGCATAAAAAACCTCCTAGAAAAATAGATTTTAAGGCTTAATAAGGCTATGATTGGATTAAAGCATATTTCTCAATTATTTGCAATAGCAAATCAACCATTTAAAACATTTAATTCTTGCCACCCTATTTTTCTTGTGGTATGAAGCTTTATAGAATGATGAAAGAAATGCACCTAATAACCAAAGAGTAAAAATCATGAGTAAAATAAGAAAAAGTTTAATACAAAAAATATTTTCAGGCTTTAATATGCGCCGTTGGAACGATAAGTTACGTCCTACAGAAATGTATGAAATCGATAAACAAGCCCATAAAATGATTGTTGCTTTTATGCTTGCCCATACTGTACACTGCGAAAGTGAAGAACAGAGAATAGAGCTTTTACACGACTGCATTGAAAATTCGCTTTTTGATTATTTTTATCGCATCGTCACCACAGACTTAAAGCCACCGCTTTTTTATCAAATCAAAAGTAATCCTCAGCATTATAATGAGCTTACACAATATGTTATAAAAGAGCTTGAACCGGTTCTTGCCTCTTTCAATGTTGATTTTTTTGAAAGATTTAAAGAGTACCATTTTGGAAAAAAAATCAATTCGCATCCTTTAACAAATGAAATTCTCAAAGCTTCACACCTTTTTGCCTCACAATGGGAATTTAATCTTATAAAAAACCTCAATACTTTTGACGCTGAAATTAAAAATATTGAAGAAGATTTTATTATGCAATTGCAAAAGTTGGAAAAAGTTGAGGGCTTGGAAGAGCTTTCACATTTACTCAACCAAAACACAGCACTTGGCGCTTTTGCGCATTTTTGTGGACAATTACGTTTTCAACTTCGTTGGTCACAAGAGCCGCGTATGCCGCTCACATCTGTTCTCGGACACATGTTCTTTGTAGCGGCTATGGCATATTTTGTCAGCATCGATATTGGAGCGTGCAAAGTGCGCGCAATAAATAACTTCTTTTGCGGGCTTTTCCACGATTTACCCGAATTACTTACCCGTGACATTATAAGCCCCGTAAAAAATTCCTCACAAGGTTTACCTGATTTTATCAAAGATTATGAACATGAACAATTACAAAATAAAATATTTATTCCACTCAATAATGAGGGGTATCACAGCATTATAAGACCACTTTCATACGCATTGGGTGTGGAAATTAATGGTGAATTTAATGCATGTTATATAAAAGATTCTGTCATACATTCATGCACAACAAAAGATTTACACACAAAATATAATGCGGATTGTTTCAGCCCCAAAGACGGTGAACTTATAAAATCATGTGATATGCTTGGCGCTTTTATGGAAGCTCAAACCTCGATAATGCATGGCATTTCTTCACCGCAATTACTTGAAGCTTCGTTCCGTATACGCCGAAATATCACGAACCCCATTCCCGAATATATAGACTTTAATGCCTTATTGGCTGATTTTGATTAGTCTTTTAGCAAGGAAAATATGAAAAATGCACTTTTAAAGGCATAAAAATTTCCTTGCAAACGCTGGGGTCTTGTGTTATGAGAAAGTGTTTATCGAGATGAAAATCTATTTTTAGTAAATTTTAAGGAAGGATTTATGCAACACACTATTGAAAACCCCACTTCTGTCGAGAGAAAAATCACGTTCAACTTTGAAGCTGATGAAGTAAATACATATATTGATTCTGCCATTAAGGAAATCGGTAAAACAGTTACTCTTGACGGTTTCAGAAAAGGCAAGGTACCCGCAAAAGTAATTGAAAGCAGATTTGCGCAAGATGTTATTTCTCGTGCGAGTGATGCAATTGTGAATACAAATATTCAATCAGTTATAAGCGAAAATGAAATAACACCTATTTCACGTATTCAATTTGTTGAAATTGAAGGCAATGAAAACAATGAAATAAAAAGAGATGGTGCATATACTTTTGCCGTAACTTTTGAAGTGTTACCTCAAATAGACCTTCCCGTACTTGAAGATTTGAAAATAAATGAATTGCGTGCAGATGTTTCTGCGCAAGAATTGGAAGATTTTTCACGCCGTTTGCGCCAAACTTCAGCAACTTTAAAACCTGTTGAAGAAGAAAGACTCCCTAAAGATTATGACGTTTGTGTCGTTGATGTAGAAGGAACATTTGAAGGCAAGCCCGTGCTTGGTTTAAAAGCAGAAAACATCCACATGCAACTCAAACCCGAAAGCGACCCGCTTTCAACCGAAATTGAAGCTATTGTTCGTTCCATGAACGTTGGCGAAGAAAAAACAGGTAAAGTTTCTCTTTCACAAGATTTTCCTGATCCGCAATACCGCAATATGCAAATTGATATGCGCGTGAAACTCCACTCAATCTCAGAGGAAGAATTGCCTGCACTTGATGAAGAATTTGCCAAAAAATTCGGTTTTGAAACAATGGACAAACTTCACGTCTTCATGTTCAACAATATCATCACGCAAAACAAGCAAACCATTAAAGTAGACACACAAAATAAATTGCTTGACCAAGTGCTTGCTGATTTGGAATACGATCTTCCTCAAACCTATGTTGCGGCACATAAGAGTGAATACCTTATGGAAGCTCGTAATTTCTTAATGAAGCAAGGGCAAGAACCTGAAAAAATGTCCGAATCCATAAGACGTATGGAAGATGAAGCTGAAGTTGAAGCAAGAAAACAAGCAAAAGCACAAGCTTTCTTAATGGCACTTGCCATCCGTGAAAAAATTGTTATCTCTGATAAGGAAGTTCAAGAATATGTATTCAGAGCGGCGCAAGAATCAGGGCAAGATCCAAAAGAAACTCTTGACAGACTCTACCAAAGCGGCACCATAAACGACATCCATGAAAGATTGATGGCTGCAAAAGCTCTTGAGCTTATGTACAAAAAAGCTGCAAAAACTCCTGTTGATAAAGACGGAAACGCGATTATTGACGAAGTTATTCAAGAAAAAGATGAAGCTGTATCAGCAGAAGCAGCTGAAGAAAACCCAACAGCATAAACATTGAATGTATTATTAAATGCTCTTAATGCTTATGCGTTGAGAGCATTTAACGTTTTACTGATAGGCATGAAAACTTTTACCTATTTCTTCCTATCAAAAAAGAGGAGCTACCATGAGCTATAATATCCCTATGGTTGTTGAGCAAACAGGGCGAGGAGAACGCGGATACGACATTTTCTCCCGTTTGTTGAAAGATCGAATAGTCTTGTTGAACACGGAAGTTGACGACGCTTCGGCGGCTCTTATCTGTGCGCAATTGCCTTTTTTGGAATCACAAGATCCTGAAAAGGAAATTCATTTTTATATAAATTCTCCCGGTGGTGTTGTAACGGCTGGGCTTGCTATTTATGACACTATGCAGTTTATTTCTGCACCTGTTGCGACTATGTGCATGGGCAGAGCGGCAAGCATGGGCGCATTTTTACTTGCAGGCGGTGAAGCCGGCATGCGTTACGCTTTACCGAATGCACAAATTATGATCCACCAGCCTTCAGGCGGCTACCGTGGGCAAGTAACCGATATGGATATTCATTTGAAAGAAAGCTTGCGCACAAAAAACTTGCTCAATAAATTGCTTTCTCAAAACACAGGACAAAGCTTAAAAAAAGTCACGGCAGATACGGAAAGAGACTATTTTATGACAGCCGAAGAATCTTTGAAATACGGCATTATTGATAAAATTTTAACCTCCCGAGATGAATTGAAGGTGAATTAATGTCTGATACTCCAAACCCAAACCCAAATGCAAGAAAATGCTCTTTTTGCGGTAAGTCAGAATTTCAAGCAAGGCAATTTATCACTAATGAAGACGTAGCTATTTGCGAAACATGCGTGGAAAGATGTCAAGAATTGTTAGACGATAAGTTTCAAGATGACTTCAGTCAAAGTTCCGATGACATTGTCTTACTCACACCGCATGAAATTAAAGCGAAGCTTGATGAATATGTTATCGGGCAACACAATGCAAAGAAAATTCTTTCTGTTGCTGTGCATAACCACTATAAACGTGTGTTCATGGAAAGCGAAAACATGCAATTGAGTGATGATTTGCAAAATGTTGAACTTGAAAAAAGCAATGTCTTACTTGTAGGCCCGTCAGGTTCGGGTAAAACGCTTCTTGCAAGAACGCTTGCTCGTGTTTTGAATGTGCCATTTGCTATTGCAGATGCCACAACACTCACCGAAGCAGGTTATGTAGGTGAAGATGTTGAAAATATACTTGTACAACTTTTGCAAAATGCTGAATACGACTTGGAAAAAGCTTCACGAGGCATTATTTATAT
>CAYJPB010000051.1:0-14289 GCA_964371955.1 uncultured Desulfovibrionaceae bacterium
AATACGACAGAATGTACCCGCAAAAAAACCTTGCCGGACAATTGCTTGGCTTTGTTGGGATTGATAATATCGGGCTTGAAGGTATTGAACGATCTTTCGATGAAATGCTTGCCGGTGAAGCAACGCAAAGAGTTGTGTATAAAGATGGTGATGGGCGTCGTTATTACTTAGACGGGCAAAATGCACCGCACGGTGAGGATATTTATCTTACAATTGATGGACAAATTCAGTATATCGCAGAAGAAGTTATTGCAAAAGCAACAGAAGGCGTGGAAGCAAATTGGGGTGGAATTCTTATTGTTGAAGCGGATTCCGGTGAAATTTTGGCATGGGCGCAATATCCATTCTTTAACCCGAACGATTTTCGTAATTCTTCGCCCTATATCTATAAAAATCGTATAGCTTCAGACGCTCTTGAACCGGGGTCAACCCTCAAACCGTTCCCCATTGCCGCCGCACTTGAAGAGGGAATTATTACTAGAGATACAGAATATTTTTGTGAAGACGGAACGTGGGAAACCGAATATATCACCATCCGTGACGACGGAAGAATGTATGAAGACCTTAATATAAGCGAAATTCTTAGATATTCAAGTAATATCGGTGTTGCGAAAATCGGGCTGGATTTGGGTATCAATCAGTATTATAATTATTTGAGTCAATTGGGTTTTGGAGAAAGGACAGGTGTAGGCATAGGTGAAAGCACAGGCATTGTGCGTGAACCTCGTGATTGGACTGAGGTTGACTTGATGTCGGCATCGTTTGGACAAAGTGTTTCTGTAACAGGTTTACAGATGGCGCAAGCTTATCTTGTGCTCGCTAACGACGGTGTTTTCAAGCCTTTACAACTTGTACGCGGCTATAACGAACCTGTATTGGAAGGACCTCGAATATTTTCGTCAGAAACTACGCAACAGGTTATGACAATGCTTGAAGAAGTTGTGCAAGGCGATGGAACAGGCACAAGAGCGGCAATTGAAAATATACGTGTAGCCGGCAAAACAGGTACGGCGCAAAAAGCTTCACAAAGCGGCGAAGTTGCCGGATACGGTGAAGGGCGTTTTGCTTCATTTGTAGGCATAGTGCCAGCCGATGATCCTGAATATATTATCATTGTAATGCTTGATGAACCACAGACTAACCAATACGGCGGAACAATTGCCGCACCTGCTTTTAGGGAAGTAGCTTCACGCGTGCTTGCTTTTGGCGGACACATGCCCGAAACGTATTTTGCCGAAGAAAGCGCGACAGATTTTTATGAGCAAGAAAGCTTCATCAGAACTAGAGAGCTTGAAACTGAGGGTGAACTTACGGCATTTCCCAATCTAATAGGCACAAGCTTGCGCACGACTTTAGAAGTGCTTATTCCAAACGGTATTCAGCCGGAAATTCGAGGTGAGGGTTTGACAATATTGTATCAATATCCTGCGCCTGAAACTCCATTGCCTTTAGTTGACGAAAACGGTAATGCAATCCCTTGTGTTGTGTGGCTGTCAGAAGAAGAGAGTGAAGAAGCTTCTCCAAGTGAAGACCAAGAAAACAATGCGCAAGTAAGTGGCGAATTGCCAACAACCTAACATACATTTTTATTAATGAGGAAGTGATTATGAAAAACATACTTTTTGATGAATTGCTTGAAAAAGTAGATGCAGAAAAAATCCCTGTATATGTAGACTCACGCAAGGTGACAAAAAATTCTGTTTTTGTATCACTCCCCATACTCGAAAGAAATGTGGATATTCTTGAAAAGCAATTGGAATATATGTATAAAGCAGCTCAAGCACAGCCAATGCATATAATTTGTGAAAAAGAGATAACAAAGTATTTTGCGCAAAAATATCCGCAATATGGGCAACTTTTACTTGTCGTCCAAAATGTACGGCTTGCGCTTGGCGAGCTTGCAACTGCTTTGTATAACACAAAGGAAAATACCTTTCCGCTCATCGGTGTGACGGGAACAAACGGCAAAACAACACTTACCTATCTTATTGAATATTTTTTGAAATCCAAAGATAAAAGTGTGGGAGTTGTTGGCACGGTGTCGTACCGCTATGCAGGTTTTGAGATGGATGCTCCTCTCACCACGCCGGACTGTTTGTTTCTCCATTCATTCTTCCACGATATGCAAAAAGTTCATTCAGATTATGCGATTATGGAAGTTTCTTCGCATGCAATTGACCAAGACCGTGTTGCAGGATTGAAATTTGATACCGCAGTGTTTACAAATCTCACACAGGATCACCTCGACTATCACCCGAATATGGAAGACTATTTTCAAGTGAAATCAAAACTTTTTGCCTATGCTTCAAAAAAAATTATCAATGCAGATGATCCATACGGGAAAAGACTTTTACAAAAACATAAAGAAGCTATTGCCTATACATTGAGTAAGGAAAAACAAGAAAATGATTGCCTATACGCTGAAATTCTTTCGTCTACACCACAAGGTTTGACACTTAAGCTCAACTATCAAGAACAAGAATATACCCTTAAAACTCCGCTCATTGGGCAACATAATGCATCAAATATTCTTGCACTTGTGGGGCTTGGTTTAGCCTATGGATACAGTTTGGAGGATTTTGCGTGCCTTTCTTCTTTTAATGGCGTGTGTGGGCGCTTAGAGCGCGTGCCAAACAGTAAAGATATTCACGCATTTGTGGATTATGCGCATACGCCCGATGCATTGGTAAATGTGCTTCAAGCTTTGCGCACAGCCGGTTTTTCAAAAGTCTATGCTGTTTTTGGTTGCGGTGGTGACAGAGACAGAACAAAAAGACCGCTTATGGCAGAAGCTGTTTCACGCTATGCTGATATAAGTATTCTTACATCAGATAATCCCCGCACGGAAGAGCCTGAAGCTATTTTGGACGATGTGGAAAAAGGGCTTGATAAAACAAAGGAATATTTCAGAGAAGTAGACAGGAAAAAAGCTATTTTACTTGCGTGCTCCCTAGTGCAAAAAGAAGAAGATAAGGAACATACAGCATTGTTGATTGCAGGAAAAGGGCATGAAACCTACCAGATTATAGGTAAAACAAAATATCCTTTCTCCGATCAAGAAATACTAAAGGAAATATAATGTATTTTTCTGAACTCGTGAAATACGCAAAAAGTGCCGGACTAGACTGTGAGGTGAGCAATCACACGCATGAAAACGTCTACTTTAATGAGATTTTTATAGATAATCGTCTTATTAATCAAGCACAACACAATACTCTTTTTGTCTGCATAAAGGGTGAAAATCAAGATGGGCATACTTTTGCGCATAAAGCGATTGAAGATGGAGCTGTGGCGCTTATTGCGAATAAAGACAGCAAATTAGAAGTAAGCGTTCCCGTTTTGTATGTGGACGACAGCGCAAAAGCCTTAGAAAAAATTGCACACGCCAAACGTTTGGAATTTCAGGGGAAAGTTATTGCAATTACAGGCACGGCAGGAAAGACGAGTGTGAAAGAAATGCTGTGGCAAGTGCTTTTGCATAAAGGCAAAGCCGCAAAAAATTATCTCAATTTTAACACACAGATAGGTGTATCTCTCTCCATACTCAACGCAATAGGAGATGAAGACTTTTGGGTTTTGGAAGCAGGAATCAGTCACGAACATGATATGGACGAAATAGGTGCAATTATTTGCCCTGATATAGCGCTTATTCTGAATGCAGGCTTAGGGCATGCCGAGGGTTTGCCAAAAGGGGCGGCGCACTATAAAGCTAAACTCTTCAACTATTTGAAAGATTCTACATCGATTGCTTTAGCGAGTGCGGACTATCCTGAACTTGTAAAGGAAACAAAGGAAGTGTTTCCGCGAACAAATTATTTCACTACACAAGAAAATACACTTCCCTTCCGAGCGAATTATATAGAAACAAATGAGGAAGGAAAAGGGAGTTTCAGAGTATATATTATGAATGAAAACTTCCTAGTACAAGCGCCTTTACGTTCGCAATACGGCGCGGAGAATGTTATTGCCGTTTCGATGATAGCATCATTGTGCGGTATGTCTAGCACAGAAATCCAAGAAGCATTTATGCACATTGTTATGCCGATTCAACGTTTTGACGTGCATAATTTTGAAAATGTTACGGTGATTGACGATAGTTATAATGCAAATCCTCTTTCATTTAGGCGTATGCTTGAAGCCGCAACAGAATACACGAAACCGTGTGAGCAATATCCACGCAACAGAGCGCTTATTTGCCTTGTGGGGGCGATGTACGAACTTGGCAATATTGCAGAGCGAGAACACGAAAAACTCGGCGAAGAATTTGCACAGAAACTTGTGCAATCTGTGCACTACATCGGAGATTATGCAGAAAATTTCAAAAAAGGTTTGCAAGCACAAATGCCTTGCCCAGCATTTTTTGCACTTAACGGCAGTGAAGATTTTGCACAAACACTTGCATTACTAAATGCGCAAGATACTGTTTTTCTTGTCAAAGGTTCACGCTCAAATAAACTTGAAACATACGTCAAAGAACTTATAAAATTTTACGGATAAATATATTATGCTTTACCATTTACTTGTTCCACTTAGTGAGGATATAAATTTTCTAAATATTTTTCGCTATCTTACGTTTAGAAGTGCCGGTGCGATGGCAACAGGGCTTTTGCTTACAATTTTCTTTGGGCCTGCGTTTATACGCATGTTACAAAGGTTGAAATTTGGGCAGGCTATACATGAAGATGTGAAAACGCATCAGTCAAAAGCAGGCACACCGACTATGGGTGGGATTTTAATTGCTTTCAGCGTATCCGTAAGTACGTTTCTCTGGGCAGATTTGACAAATCCCTATGTACTTTTGGTACTTTTTGTCTTTCTCGGCTATGGGCTTGTGGGCTTTTTAGACGATTATACAAAAATTAAAGGTAAGCAAAATAAAGGACTTACACCAATGCAGAAAATGACCGGACTTTTGGGTGTCGGAACAATTGCTCTTGTGTTTTTGCTTGTTTTTACACAATACTCAACACAATTGTTTGTGCCATTTTTTAAATCATTCACACCGGATCTTGGATGGTTTTACTTGCCATTTGCCTTACTTGTGCTTGTTGCGACTTCAAATGCAGTAAATATAACCGACGGTCTTGACGGTCTTGCTATAGTTCCTGCTGTTGTGGTGATTGCGGTATATGGCGTATTTATTTATATTGCCGGTAATGCGAATTTTGCCAACTATTTAGCAGTAGCTTATGTGCCTGATGTTGGCGGAACAGTTATATTTTGTGCATCACTAATGGGAGCGGGGCTTGGCTTTTTATGGTATAATGCCTATCCCGCACAAGTTTTTATGGGCGATGTGGGCTCTTTGTCAATCGGTGGAGCACTTGCATTTATTGCTATTTTGGCAAAACAAGAAATAACACTTGTGCTTGCAGGCGGTGTTTTCGTTATGGAAAGTTTGTCGGTTATTATGCAAGTGAGCTATTTTCGCTATAGTAAAGGAAAGCGTATTTTCCGCATGGCGCCTTTGCATCATCATTTTGAATTAAAAGGCATGCCGGAATCAAAAATTATTATCCGCTTTTGGATTTTATCGATTTTTTGTGCATTGATGGCACTTTCCGTATTGAAATTGCGCTAAAAGATACACTAAAGGATATACTATGACTTGTGACAGAGAAAAAGTAAAACACATAGATAAAAACACACGAGCAATTGTGATTGGAACAGGTGCTTCCGGCAGAGCGGCAATACGCCTTTTGCGTCATTTTAACGCAAAAATTCGCGTGCTTGATAAAAATGCGCAAGCAATTCCCGACGATTTTAAAGCATACCTAGAGGCTGAGAATATTCAACTTGTCGGCGGTGAACACAAGCCCGAACATTTCGTTAATTGTGATATTGTTATTCCCAGTCCCGCAGCTGCGCTCAGCACATTTCTCCCCTTACTTCCTCGCACGCACGCACCTGAAGTTATAGCCGAAACAGAACTTGCCTCTCGCTTTGTAAAAAACGAAGCTATTCTCGCAATCACAGGAACAAGCGGAAAAACTACAACAACATCTCTTGCCTCCGCCATGCTTGAAAAACACGGGTTTAGTGTGTTCACAGGTGGAAATATAGGTACGCCATTTTCAGAATATATCCTGCAAAGAGAATGTGGTGGCAAAGAAGCCGATATTATTGTTCTTGAACTGTCTTCTTTCCAATTACAAACGTGCAGAACCTTGAAGCCGCGCGTGGGAATGCTTTTAAATATTTCAGAAAATCATCTCGACTATCATAAAGATATGCGTGAATATATCGATGCAAAAATGCGACTTTTCCGCTGTCAAGACGAGAGCGATGTTGCAATTTTCGGCGCAGATCTCACTGCGCTCGCAAAGAAATATTCCCTGCAATCTCGACTTGTTGCAGTTGACGGAAAAACGCAAGACTTTAATAAAAGCAATCTTTTCGGAGAGCACAATATATTTAATGCCCAAGCTGCCTATAAAGCAACGAAAGAGTTTGGAGTGAGTCTTAAAGAAGCGCAAAAAGCAGTTGCAGAATTTAAACCAATTGAACATAGGCTTGAGAAAATAGCAGAATATAATGATATTTTATTTATTAACGACAGCAAAGGCACAACTGTGGAATCGCTCAAAGTTGCGCTCAATGCCTTTGATCGCCCTCTCAGATTACTTGTAGGCGGAAAATTTAAGGGCGGAGATTTAGAAGGGCTTGTGCCCCTTGTCAAAGAAAAAGTGAAAGAAGTTATGCTTTTTGGTGCTTCTCGCGAGTATTTTGAAAAAGCGTGGGGAAATATTGTGCCAATGCAGTATCGTGAAAGTTTAGAAGAGGCAGTGAATGAAGTCTATGCACATGCGGAAAAAATGATGTGATTTTACTGTGTCCTGCAACTTCAAGCTTCGATCAATACAAGAATTATGAAGAGCGTGGGGACGATTTTAAATCAATTGTTTCTACCATAATACATAAATCCTAATCCTTGGAAATAGTTATGAGTATACGAATAAATAGAAATAAATCGCGTGAAAGCAATGATGATTTTGTCATTTATAATTCAATTGACTGGTGGATTGTAGCTATTGTGCTGATTCTTTCCATTTTTGGCTTGATTATGATTTATAGCGCAAGTTCATTTGTTGCAGACAGAAACTTTGATGATAAGTATTTCTTTTTCAGAAGACAGCTTTTGTTCACTGTCATAAGTTTTATAGCGATGTGGGTGACAATTTATTTGCCACGAAAGCTTATAAACAATTTGCATTACGTGAGTATTTTTATTGTTGTTCTTATGCTTTTGCTTTGTCTGACTCCACTTGGGAATGAGGTAAACGGTGCAAGTAGATGGATTTCTCTTGGATCATTCAGTGTGCAACCACTTGAATTTACTAAGATAGCTCTTGTTCTTTATCTTGCGTACTATATGAGCGAGAAGCAAGATATGCTCGATTCCTACATGCTGGGCTTCTTTCCGCCATTCTTGGTGACAATGATGTTTGCGGCGCTAATTATGCTTCAACCGGATTTTGGCGGTACAATTGTTCTCACACTTATACTTTTTTTTATGTGCCTTGTGGGCGGTGCAAAGTTTTTATATATATTCTTGAGCTTTGCAGTTATCGGCTTCTTGGGTATTATCTTTATTCTTATTTCGCCGTACCGTATGGAAAGAATTTTTGCTTTTATAGATCCTTTCAGAGACGCTCTTGATTCGGGGTATCAACTTGTGCAATCACTCTACGCATTGGGGCTTGGTGGCTTTTTTGGCGTGGGTATCGGTGGGAGCAAGCAAAAACTCTTCTATCTTCCCGAAGCACATAACGACTTCATTATGGCGGTTATTGGCGAGGAAATGGGCTTTTTGACAATTACTATTGTTATGATTTTGTTTACTCTTTTGTTTTTACGTTGCTTTAGAATTGTTATGGGGCAAAGAAACTTTCGTGATAAACTCACTGTTTTTGGAGTGAGTTTGGTTATTGCAATAGGTGCATTATTTAATTTGGGCGTTGTATTTGGGGCTGTTCCACCAACGGGTGTTGCTATGCCATTTATCAGTTACGGCGGCTCAAGTCTTATGTGCAGTATGATTTGTATTGGTTTGATACTCAATTATTCACGCTCATTGCGAGATTCAAGCCCTAACCTATAGGAAAATTATGCGTATAATCATCACCACAGGCGGCACAGGCGGACATATCTTTCCTGCAATCGCTTTAATTAAAGAAATACAAAGACAAAATCCATCGGCGTATATATTGTTTGTTGGGGCTGAATACGGTATGGAAAAGGAAATTTGCGAAAAAGAAAATATTCCTTTTGTCAGCCTGAATGTGCGCGGATTTGTAGGACGAGGATTTAAAAGTATTTCAGCGCTCTTTCTATTATATAAAGCGTATTTTCAAGCAAAGAAAATTGTCAGAGAGTATAAAATTGATACTATCGTCGGTTTTGGCGGGTATGCTTCAGCTCCATCAATTCTTGCGGCACGTGCATTGAAAAAGAACATTTTTCTTGCAGAACAAAACGCTTTTCCCGGAGCTGTAAATAGATATTTTGCCGATTTTGCCAATACAATTATGCTTTCAATTCCTGTGAAAGAAGGCTTGTATAACGAGGAAGTTGCACAAAAATGTGTCATCACAGGCAATCCTGTGCGTGAAGAAATTGCGCAATATGCCGATAGTGAAGTTTCAAGAACACAAAGCAAGAAATTGCTCATACTTGGCGGAAGCTTGGGCGCACAAAGCATAAATTCACTTATTATTTCTCTGCTTGATGATTTACATGAGCATAATATAGAAATTACGCATCAGTGCGGAAAATCTGACTTTGAAAGAGTGAAAGAAGCCTATACTCAAAGTAAGTACCCCACTTCATGCGTACACGCATTTGTTGATGATATGCAAAGCGCATACGCTAATGCGGATTTTATTATTGCCCGAGCAGGCGCAAGCACGATTGCCGAAATCGCTTGTGTAGCTAAGGCAACGATATTTATTCCTTTTCCTCATGCTGCACATAATCATCAATTCTATAATGCGCAAAGTCTATTAGAGAAAAATGCTTGTTTACTTATAGAAGAAAAAGAAATATATCAAGAGAATACAGTAACAAATAAAGAACTTCTTTTAGAGAAAATTCTTTACCTTGCAGAAAATGCCGATTCACGCTATACACTTGCGTGCAACGTTCGCACATTTGCAAAAAAAGAAGCGACAAAAGAAATGTATACCATAATTAAAGGATAGCACTGTTATGATGCGTCGAATAAAGAAAATACACATGATTGGCATTGGCGGCTCGGGTATGAGCGGTATAGCCGAAGTTTTAATAAATTCAGGCTATGAAGTGAGCGGATCTGATATGTCAAACTCATCTGTGGTACAACATTTGACAAAACTTGGCGCACGAATTGCCATCGGGCACGCGTATGAAAATGTTGTTGATGCGCATGTACTTGTTAAATCTACAGCAATACAAGATGAAAATCCTGAAATTCAATCTGCAAAAGACAAGAATATCCCCATTATTCCACGGGCAGAAATGCTTGCGGAGCTTATGCGTTTGCGCCGTGGTATTGCCATTGCAGGCACACACGGAAAAACCACAACAACCTCACTTACTGCAACAATTTTTAACGCGGCTGAGCTTGATCCTACCGTTATTATTGGCGGTAGGCTGAACGCATATAATGCAAATGCCTATCTTGGAAAAGGCGATTATCTTATTGCCGAAGCCGACGAGTCAGACGCTTCATTCCTCTGCCTGTTGCCGATAATAAATGTTGTGACAAATATTGATACTGATCATCTTGATTTTTATCCCGATCAAGAAGCAATTGACAATGCTTTTATCCAATTTATGAATAAAGTTCCATTTTACGGAGTAAATATAGTTTGCGGGGACGACGAGGGGATAAACCGCTTGTTACCATATATAAAGCGCCCTGCACTCACATATGGCTTCAATCAAAATAATATTTTGCGAGCGGAAATACTCAGTCTTGGAGAAAGTTCGCACTTTGCTGTGTACAAGAAAGACAAACAAGGTATTGAAAGTAAGCTCACGGAAATTGAACTTTCACATCCGGGTAAACACAATATATTGAACGCTCTTGCATCAATTGGAGTCGCCTTGGAGTCTGGGATTGATATACAATATTGTGTGCAAGGTTTGAAAGAATTTGGCGGCGTTGGCAGAAGATTTGAGCACAAGGGTAAGAAAAATTCCATCACGGTTATCGACGATTACGGGCATCATCCCGTTGAAATTAAAGCAACAATTGCTACAGCAAAAGCTGTATTTCCCGACAAGAAAATTTATGTTGCTTTTCAGCCGCACCGTTTCAGTCGCACACAGGCTTTATTTGGTGATTTTTGCACAGCATTTGAGGGAGTTGAAAAACTCTATCTCACTGAAATTTATCCTGCTTCGGAAAAACCAATTCCCGGCATAAGCTCGCAGAGTTTGGCGCAAGGTATAAAACAAGTCAGTCAAACAAATGTGGAATACGCAGAAAGTTTTGAATCGCTTCTTGCCATGCTTGAAAATGATATTGCAGAAAATTCTGTGTTTATCACGCTTGGAGCAGGCAACATCACACAAATTGCCCCGCTATATCTCAACAGTTAACTCTTTGTTTTGCCTATGAAAATTTTCGATAAGCCCATAATTAAACAATATACGACACTGGAAATCGGCGGAATCGCTCAAAGAGAGTATCTGCTTGAAGACGTTGATGATATTGAAAAAATAGCTCATATACTCAGCAGTGAGAAACTTCCGCACATTCTTCTTGGTGGCGGTTCTAATGTGCTTATAGAAGATGGTGAACTCGACTGTATTCTTGTGCGCGACGAAATTAATGCAAAGAAAGCAGTAGAAATTGTAAAAGAAGATAGTGAAAACGTGTGGCTTGGAATCAGCTCGGGTATGTATTTACCTGTTTTTATACATTATTGTGTAAAACACGGTTTTTCAGGACTTGAGGGTTTAGTTGGTATTCCCGGTCGTATGGGCGGTGCATTGGCTATGAATGCAGGTGCGTATGGATGCGAAATAGCACAAGTTTTTGAAAGCGCACAAATTTTCACGCCTGAGAATGGATTGATAACATATACAAATAGTGATGTTTCTTTTGGCTATAGACGCTTTGAGCTCGAACATACGTATTCCTATGCAATACATGCAGATATGTGCTTCAAAATGAAAAAATTTACATCTGAACAGGTACAAGCAACTGTAAAGGAAAATTTTGAAAAGAAGAAGAAAACTCAACCCTTAGGTCTGAAAACTGCGGGATGTGCTTTTAAAAATCCTGAGGGAAAATCAGCAGGCAAACTTCTTGATGACGTCGGTTTGAAGGGCTATGCGCAAAATGGTGTAAGTTTTAGTGCTGTGCACGCGAATTTTCTGACAAATCACGCACATGGCTCATTTGAAGACGCTCTTAAACTGATTCGCCTTGCAAAAGAAAAAGTATACGAAAATTTCTCTACAGAACTTCACACGGAAATCAAAGTAATACATTTTTCACATACGGAGGAATTGCTATGATACGCCTATCACGGGGAAAGAAAATCCAAAGAAATACCTATGATGACGATTCCGCCAGACAGAGTCAACAGCCTCGTCGATCAAGTGTGAACGAGAGTAGGGTAGGGCAAAGAACGAGTAATGTACAAAGAAACACGTCTACTTCTTCTGCTTCGCCACGCGCAAATACTCGTGTGAATCAAACGCAACAAAATGCTAATGAGCACGCTTCGTCCGTGAATTCAGAAAATTTACTTGTGGGTTTAAAATGGTTTCTTTTCACATTTTTACTTGTCGCGACAATGCTTTGTATCGGCTTTGGTTTTTATAGTCTCACAAATTATGTGATGACACACGAATATTTTGAAACAAAAGTGATAACAATCAGTGGGATAGAACGTTTTACAGAAGAAGAAATTCTCTTACTCAGTGGCATACAAGAAAATATGAATGTGTTTGAAGTAAGCATTAATGACGCCCAAACGCGTATGCTCCAAAATCCTTGGATTGAAAGCGTGCAAATTACACGTTATATTCCAGATTCATTCAGTATTATTGTAGATGAACGGGAGCCGATGTTTTGGCTTTTGCAAGGAAGTCAGCCCTATTATGTTGACATTTCAGGCAATATCATAGCTCCTGTCGAAAGTGCTAACTTCACTTCACTTCCAATTTTAGAACTTGGTCAAGGTCCTGAGGAAGCGTTACAAATTCTCCCGGATTTTCTCAATTACTTGCAATCAAACAATCCACTTCCCTTTGACTTTAGAGAAGTAGCGTGGTTTCGCTTAAGTGCAGGTAATGGTATTGAAATGTTTTATGAGGAAAAACAGGTTGTTATTGCCGTTGATATTGAAGACTTTGAAATAAATCTACAGCTTCTCGGATATGCCATAGAAGATTTGGAAAATCGAAATGAATTTGAACAAGTTGCTGAAATTCATGCGGCAAACGGACAAGTCTGGTTCGATAATAAATAAAGTATTTTATAATATTACATAAATAAAGCCGATACTTTTTCAAGTATCGGCTTTATTGCTTATATTCGACTTACAAAGAACTATGCATTTTTCTTTGTGAGCTCTTCCTGAATGCTTGCAGGTACTTTCTCATAATGATCGAACTGCATTGAGAATGAAGCACGTCCTTGAGTACGTGAGCGCAAGTCAGTTGCGTAACCGAACATTTCTGAAAGAGGCACTTGGCAGCGGATTGATTGTGCGCCAACACGAGCTTCCATACCTTGTACACGACCACGACGGCTGTTCAAGTCACCCATAACATCACCGAGGTAATCTTCGGGGGTAACAACTTCAACGTCCATGATTGGTTCAAGAAGGATTGGAGTTGCCTTTTGCATTGCTTCTTTAATCGCCATAGAGCCGGCAATAAAGAAGGCTTGTTCAGATGAGTCAACTTCGTGGTAAGAACCGAAAATAAGGTTTACTTTCAAGTCAACAACAGGGAATCCGGCAAGAACACCTGATTTCAGTGCGTCTTGAATACCTTTGTCAACGGCAGGAATGTATTCTTTAGGAATAACACCACCGGTGATTGAGTTTGTGAACTCATAACCGTTTGCGCTGTTTGGTTCAACTTCAATAACAACGTGACCGTATTGACCGCGACCACCAGATTGTTTTGCGTATTTCATATCAGATTTAGATGATTTAGAAATGGTTTCGCGATAAGCAACTTGTGGTTTACCGACGTTTGCATTTACGTTGAATTCGCGAAGCAAACGATCGACAATAATTTCAAGGTGTAATTCACCCATACCCGCAATAAGGGTTTGGTTTGTTTCTTCATCACCTTTAACACGGAATGATGGATCTTCTTTTGCAAGCTTGTTCAAAGCAGCAGAAAGTGCATCTCTGTCAGCCTTTGTTTTAGGCTCGATTGCAACTTCGATAACGGGTTCGGGGATATCAAGTGATTCAAGAGCAACTACACGGCTATCTTCACAAAGAGTGTCACCTGTAGAAACGTTTTTCAAACCTACAAGTGCAACAATGTCGCCTGCACCCGCTGATTTGATTTCTTCACGTTTGTTCGCGTGCATACGCAAGATACGTCCAACACGTTCTTTTTTGCCCGTGTTTGAGTTCAAAACAGTCATACCTGCTTCTACTTGTCCTGAATAGATACGGAAGAATGACAAGTGACCGATATAAGGATCTGAGAAAAGTTTGAAAATCAAACCTGCAAGAGGTTCTTTGGAAGATGGTGTACATTCAACAAATTCTTCAGGATTTGAATCTACAATAAGACCTTGCATTGGAGGAAGATCGAGTGGAGAAGGCAAGTAACGAACAATAGCATCAAGAAGAGGTTGAACGCCCATGTTACGGAAAGCTGAACCGCACATGACAGGAACAATGTTCATTGAAATTGTTGCTTTACGTACGCAAGAAATGATTTCTTCTTCAGTCAATTCGCCTGAATCAAGGTATTTTTCGAGAAGTACTTCGTCTTCTTCTGCAACAGCTTCAAGCATTTCCATACGTTTTTCGTCGTATAAATCTTTCAATTCGGCAGGAACGTCGGTGATAGAGAATTCAGCACCTTTTGACGCTTTATCATAATAAATTGCATTACCTGAAACAAGGTCAACAACGCCTTCAAATAAATCTTCATTACCGATGGGTATTTGGAGGATAATAGGTTTTGCTTTCAAGCGATCTCTGATCATGTCTACGCAACGGAAGAAATTTGAACCGATTCTATCCATTTTGTTTACAAAGCAGATACGAGGAACGCCGTAACGGTTTGCTTGGCGCCACACTGTTTCTGATTGTGGTT
>CAYJPB010000052.1:0-6542 GCA_964371955.1 uncultured Desulfovibrionaceae bacterium
GGTGATGCTGTGGGTATTTATCTAAATGGAGATTTACCGACAGGAGAGCGCCACTCAGTCACCAGCACAGGTTTTATCACACCACAAGCAAACGGCGCGGGAAGACAATTTGAAGTATACGGCGATCAAGACTATTATGTTGAAAACTATGCAATAACTATGCGTGTGACCGACCCGGCAGCCAATCGCCAGCAATATTCCGCAACCGATGCTATTTTTGGCGCTGCACATGGAGCAGAAGTTCACTTTAGTGAGAATACAACTATTATTGTGCGTCCCGAAGTATATACGCACAATGGAGTTCAGTATTATACAGAGGTGAATACCAATGCTTACAATAACTATGTTCCACTTGGCACGCTTATTTCAACTTTTGACGGTATAGAGAAATATGTGCAAGGCGATTTCTATATCAATGGTATAATAGGCTCTGAAAACTTTGTAACCGAAGTTCCTTTTTTGATTATTGATGCTCCTGATATTATATTTGCAGATAGCAGTCCATCCTCTTTAGACACTAATCAACCGAGCTTCAGACTTTTGATGAATACTGACAATTTACCGACCAGCTATACCCTTACAGCAGCTTCTGCTATTGCAAGTCAGCTCTATAATGCCTATGTAGGACTGAAACCAACCGCTTATTACTTAGCTATAAGTCCGACTGACACTGTAGCCGATTCAGGTATGAGCGGTATGCCCGCAGGTTCGCACAGCGTGATGGCGGCAGATATGATGCCAAGCCCTTGGAGCGTTTTTGGAACAATCAACGGCTCATACACCGATAATTCACAATACAACTTCGATTCCAGAAGTTTTGGCGCAAGCGGTGGCGCAAATTATGCTTTCAGTGAGCAATTATCACTCGGTTTCCACTTTGATTACAGCTATACCGATACAAATTCAGTTATCGCCGCAGGAAGCACTCTTGACAGTGACATGAATTCAGTCGCATTTGGGCTTCATTCCTCCTACTTTATCAATGATAACTTGTATGTGCGCGCGATGGCAAGTGGTGCGTATACTGCCAGTGATTTGGATTATGCCGCTTCATCAACAATCAAAACCACAAGTGAAGCACACTCCGCCACCTTCTTTGCGGCAGTGGCAACGGGGTATGCATTTGAAATTAATCAGAATAATTTCATAACTCCTGAAATTGGACTTTCCTACCTCTATACGGATACTTCTGATTACGCTTTCAACTTTGCCGCCCCGAACAATATGTATAACATGAGAATGCACTCTTCAAGTTTTGATGCGCTCTATCTAAACGCACTCTTAACATGGGAAGGCAGATTTGTTGCAGGCAGTGGAACGCTTTTGCCAAGTATTGGTGTTGGTATAAGCCAAAACTTGATGGGAAGCGATGTTGATTCAAGTATTACTGTGCTTGGTAATACGTATACAACAATGGCATCGCAAGACAGCACTTCATTTATGGCGAATGCTTCATTGGAATGGAGAAACGGCAACTTCTCAGTAAGCGCTGGATATGACGGAACTTTTGGTAGTGATCAACAAAGGCATGCAGGCAGTTTAAACGCGATGTATCGCTTCTAAAGCCTTTCGCAATAATGATTGAAAAATAAAAAAGCCACTATTAAGTGGCTTTTTTTAGAAACAAATATTGATGTGATACAAAAAAAGTGTTATTGAATTTTGTCATAATTTTCTATAATATCTTCATAAAGAGCGTTAACATCTACAGCTGTATTACCGTTCTTACAGGCCTTCCATTAATGATTAAAATTTTCATAAAAATCCTTAAAGTTTAATATATCATTCTTTTAGGTCGTGTTGACACTAATGTATCCAAATCATGAGAGTGGCAAACTGTATGAACGCCATAAACATTATATTAGTTTTGTCGTAGCGAGTGAAGACTCTTCTGAATTCTTTTATTCTTCTGAAAAATCGTTCTACCATGTTGAGACGCTTGTATTTTTTCTTATCATACTCCCAAGGTTTTTCACGATTTTTCTTTGGAGGCACTATAAGTACATGCCCTTTTTTCTGTGCTAATGCACGTGTTTCATCGCCCTCATATGCCCTATTCATGAGCATGGGAACGTTCTCAAAGTCAGTGTCTATTGCTTCTATTGAGATTCTACTAAACTTTTTGTATATTGTCTGCCATTTCCCAAATTCAGGTAGTAAAGCCCTCCACTTACACCCATTTTCGGTGATATACAAAATTGCATTGATAAAATCACGGTTAGCGACATTTACATTATGGTTTTTCTCAGGTCGGAAAGATTGCGGCTTCTTGGTTGTCTACGCATAAGGCTTGTAGATTGTCGCCCAATAAGTATAAAGATTTATATTCTTTTGTGCTTTAAGCTTCTCCAGCCTTGCTCTTTCTTCTTCTTCAATCTTGGCAAGCTTTCTTTTTTCTTCAAGGGTTTTTGCACCTGAACCAATTTTGGTGTTTTCGCGAAGTTCTGAAATTCTTTTTTAAGCAATTTCAGAGGTTACGCCTTCGCTTGACCAAGCAGCCCCTTCTTCTTTATCCTTGCCATTTAATTTATATCTGATAGAATAACACTTATCGAAACGAATACCATGTTTGCGTGTAGCATGTTCGCGATAACGTACACCAAGAAAATTTGTTTTGAACAATTTTTACTGCCATTTTTACCCCTAATTTCACCGAGGGATTTGCATAGATTTGAAATCCCTTTTTCAAGTTTTATTCCGCTCCTATCTCGCGATTTTGCTCTAAACGACTGTTTATCATGGTTGAAGAACGTTATAGATAAATAGCCTTAAAATAGCGCTATGACAAACTATAATAAAGATTTTGATGAGCGAATGTGAAAGGTCGTTAATCGTCAAATCGAAAATTATAAAATCCCTCGGTAGCAATACCGTGCCAGTTCAAGTCTGGCCTCGGATATCACAAAAAAATTCAAGAACTTACGATAAACATTGTGAGCCCTTTTTTTGTGCTTAAAATTTATAAAGAAGTGGTTTATGGGTCTTAAACAAAGACAGGGGCAAACACGTCTTTTTGAACACATAAACACAATTGACATAAGTGCGTATCATATATTACAAACTGTTTATATTAATATGTTGGAGTTTTTTGTGAAAACACTGTTATTGTGCGCTTTTATTATGCTATTGTGTGTTTTTCCTTTAGCGAAAATCAGAAAAAATCTTATCACCGAAAATGAATTATATGGAATTTTCCTGGGTAATTATATATATTTTACAATCTATTTTTTAATTATCTCAATACTTTTGGCGATTATAGATTACCTTTTTTTGCCGCTTTCTATCGGAACAATTTTTTTGATTATCACATCTTTCTTGCTGTTTGTTGCTGTGTTTGGCTACTATAATTACAGAAATCCGTCAATCACTCGCACAAAAATTGTATTAAATAAAAAAGCACACATACAAAGCATAAAAATTGCCTTTGTTGCTGACTTTCATCTTACAAACACATCAAATATACATTTGTTTCGTGATATGGTTGAAATAATAAATAAACAGAAGACAGATATCATCTTTATGGGCGGTGATCTTTTGCAAAACAGTCATACAAAAGTAAAAGATGACTATTCAACCGTTTTTTCAAAATTACAGTCAAAGTACGGCGTATATACCGTTCTTGGAAATCATGAGTACTTCGGAAATGATATCGATGATAACATGCAATATATACAATCGCTTGGAATAACAATTCTCAGAGATGAAGTGCTGAAAATTGAAGAAATTAATTTTATCGGCAGAGACGATATTCGGCGCGATTATACTGTCGGACAAAGAAAAAGTCTGAAAAAAATCTATGAAGATAACACAGTATCACTTGATGAACCTATAATTGTTATCGATCATAATCCACGAAAAATAGCTGAAAGTATTGAAAATAAAGCAGATATTCAGCTTTCTGCACATACTCATGCGGGACAGTTTTTTCCTTTCAACATACTTATGAGCGCCGTTATGAAAAACGCGTATGGCTATAAGAAAATTGATAATTTGCATACGGTTGTGACTTCCGGTGTGGGGGTTGGGTACTGGAAAACCGTCGGCCCTTGGCGAATGCCTTATCGAGTTGGAACACGCAGTGAAGTGTGTATTGTTGAAATTGATTTTATTGCATAAATAAGGGCGGGTTCAGCTTTTTATTGAACCCACCCTGAGATTTTGGAAGTGTTATGTTGAGTGTAAAAAATTTACATAAGGATAAAGGCATTTGTGTCATTATCAGAATCAAGCTCAACATCGGCAAGCGTAATTGTTTGTACTGTTTCGCCGGCGTTGTTTGCGATGGTGACAATGGTGTCGCCTTGTAAATTTTCTGTTTTAATGGTGTAGTCGTTCTTTGAAAGCTCTGAAAGATCAAGATAGTCTTCACCGATATTGAAATCCATAACGATATCGTTGCCGCCTAAATCTTGTTCAGTCCATTTATAAATATCTTTGTCTTCACCGCCGAACATAATATCATCGCCAAGCCCGCCAAAGAAAGTATCATTTCCGCCGCCGCCGAACATAGTGTCGTTGCCTAGGCCACCAATAAGAATATCGTCACCACCAAGAGCGAACATAAAATCATCACCGTCTGTGCCGACAAGAGTCGTATCGCTTCCTTCAAAAGCCTCAAGTGCATCTGTAAAGTTTTTGAAATTAGCTATCTGACTTTCGTCCAAACCTCTGAAAGGATTTGCAAAATCAGTAAGTAATTCAATTTCTTCTTCGTCTGGATTTTGTTCTTCGGGATTTTTATTGCTTCTAGGGATTAAAAAGCTTGTTTCTAGCTCAAGAACTTCTTCCGTTTCAGACGAAGTTTGAGTGCTTTCGTATATAGTCGCTTCTTCTTCCTCTTCTTCTTCATTTTCAGCGGAAGGGGCTTGAGGAGGTTGTTCATCACTGTTTTGCGCTTCTTCCTCGAAATCGTCAGAATTTGGATTGCTCGGAATTTCTTCAGGCAAAAAATCCTCAGTGGGGGAAGCATTTTCTGGCTCAGAGGGGAGAGTAGTTTCTTCAGGCCTTAAAGCGGCAGATTGCGTTTCAAAAAAGTCTTCACCGCTTACAAATTCATTGTCGATAGTGAAGTTTGGAAGAAAATCTTGGGAAAAGACAGTATAATAGTCTTGCAAAATTATTGCGGCATTTTCATCGGCAAAAGTGAAAACAAGGTTATTA
Organism: uncultured Desulfovibrionaceae bacterium; assembly: GCA_964371955.1. Classification (GTDB taxonomy): domain Bacteria; phylum Desulfobacterota; class Desulfovibrionia; order Desulfovibrionales; family Desulfovibrionaceae; genus CAYJAZ01. The sequence continues at coordinate 5,161 of CAYJPB010000052.1, forward strand.
TCAATTCTTTCAATGTGCGTTGTGTTAGGGTCGAAAGAAAAGTTAAACATCGAAATGTCTTTACTGACAGAATATATATTTGTTGTATTGCGAGCGGGCGCAATTAAATTAAATGTAGCCATAAGGTTCTCCAAACTAAGTACGAGGTAGGATAATAGAATAGGTTGTGAATATGATTCACAGGGGAACATGCGAACAAAATAACAGAAAAAAAGTATTTTAATCACTTGTGGGGGGTGCGAGTACGTCCGTCTTTACACTAAAAGAATCATCACGTACCCCGGTTCTGCCGACATTAAGCATCGCTACAGATAAAATTTACATTTTTAATATAACATTGTTTCAACTTTTTGCAAGCTTTTTTAAAATAAAATTTTAATTTATAATTTCAAATGATTATGATATTTCCTATAGAAGGCAGATTGCAAGTTTATAAAAAATAGAGTATTTATGCAGATATACGCTTTGTGTGTAACAATATATTACAAAATATTAACACTCGAAAAAAATGGATATTTTACATGGCAAGAATAACAAATGATTGGCTTAATGTTCTCGGTGACGAGTTTGATAAACCTTATTATCAAGAGTTACGGCAATTTCTTTTTCAAGAATATACATCTACAACAGTATATCCAATTGCTGACGATATATTTAATGCATTTCATTATACACCGCTTCAATCGGTAAAAATTTTGCTTTTAGGGCAAGATCCTTACCACAATGCTAATCAAGCGCACGGTTTATGTTTTTCGGTTTTGCCAAGTCAACGTGTATTGCCGCCCTCGCTTATGAATATGTATAAAGAATTGCAAGATGACATGCATTGCACTATTCCCGACAATGGCTATTTAAAACCGTGGGCAGAGCAAGGGGTTTTGCTTCTCAATACGGTGCTTACGGTAAGAGCGCATCAAGCAAATTCACACCAAAAAAAAGGATGGGAACTTTTTACAGACAGAGTTATACAAGAGGTGAATGCTCTTGATCGCCCGATTGTTTATTTCTTGTGGGGAAAGCCCGCTCAAGCAAAAAAAGCAATGTTAAACAATAAAAAGCATTTGGTATTGGAATGTCCGCACCCAAGCCCATTGTCGGCGCACAGAGGTTTTTTCGGTTGCAAACATTTTAGCAAGGCGAATGAATTTCTTCAATCGCACGGAATTGGAGGCGTTGACTGGTGTATTAAAAATATTCATAAAAAGTGATTTGAAGCGCCTGCGGAGTACAAATTAAAGTACACCACTTCTTTTGTGGGGCACGCATTTTAATTTGAAAAAACATTCAATAATAACAGCAAAATATGAGTTTTGCGAGTTCATGAAAACGAATAGGGTTTCCAAAGGGGATTATCCCCTTTGGGCGCGCCGCAGGCGAATATA
>CAYJPB010000052.1:6552-14050 GCA_964371955.1 uncultured Desulfovibrionaceae bacterium
TCACAATCCAATCAAAAAATAGTTTGATAGCAAATTAGAATGGCGTGTTTTGTGGGGGCTTATTTCAAATTTTGTGGTATAATACAAACTTTCCCTGTAAATTAAATTGGAATGAAAAACAAATTTTAATGCCTTGTTATTTTCTTGCAATTGAAAAGCTAATGTGTTATTGATTTTTTACTCGGCTGTGTTTCGGCAGAAATGGCGATATGTGTTTTTTTATTGAAAATGCTTTCTTTACGGCAGATACACAAAAACGTTTTGCTTTTAGCAAAATGCTTGAGATTGTATGAAATTATTTTAGGAGAAAGGTAATGCGTGAACGCGTTGTTGTTACAGGAATGTCAACTATAAACCCATTGGGAAACGATCTTGATACATCGTTTAAAGCTCTTATTGAGGGAAAATCAGGGATTGCTCCCATCACACTATTTGACACAAAAGGCTTTGATTCAACCATTGCCGGTGAGGTGAAAAATTTTAATCCCGAAGATTATATGCCCTTGAAGCAGGCAAAGCGTATGGATAGATTTGTGCAATTCGCTGTTGCTGCCTCTACAATGCTTATGAAGCACGCTGATTTTGAAATTAATGAAGAAAATGCCGATGATGTAGGCGCTATTCTTGGTGTTGGACTTGGCGGACTCGGAACAATTGAAAATTTCCACGATAAACTTTTGCAATCCGGTCCATCTAAAATTTCACCATTTTATATTCCTATGCTTATTTCAAATATGGCGACCGGACAAATATCAATTTTTTCAGGAGCAAAGGGCACAAACCTTGTTATGACTTCTGCGTGTGCTTCTGCCACACATGCCATTGGCTATGCAGCAAGTGAAATCATGCTCGGTAGAGCAAAAGCGGTTATCACTGGCGGTGTTGAAGCAACAATTACGAAAATGGGTATTTCAGGCTTCACAGCACTTAAAGCTCTTTCCACGCAAAATAATGATAATCCACAAATAGCTTCTCGCCCCTTTGACGGAAAAAGAGACGGCTTTGTTATGGGCGAAGGCGTAGGACTTTTAATGCTTGAAAGTCTAACAAGCGCAAAAGAACGTGGCGCGAAAATTTATGGTGAGCTTGTTGGTTTTGGAGCTTCTGCAGATGCCTATCACATGACTGCACCGCATGAATCCGGTTCAGGTATGGCAAAAGCGATGCATAATGCTGTAAAAGATGCAGGCGTGTCTTTATCAGATATTACGTGTATGAACGCACACGGCACTTCAACGCCGCTCAATGATAGAACCGAAACAAAGGCAATTAAAGATTTGTTCGGCGCGCATGCCTATGATATCGCAATTTCAGCAAATAAGTCACAAGTAGGGCACTTACTTGGAGCAGCAGGCGCTGTGGAAGGCATTTTCTCTGTGATGACATTGCATACAGGAATGGTTCCGGGAACATTGAACCTTACCGACCCCGATCCTGAATGTGACTTGAATTATATGGCTGAAGGCGCAAAGAAACTTGATCCCGAATATGTATTATCTACTTCATACGGCTTTGGCGGTACAAATGCGGCACTTCTTTTCAAAAAGTATGCAGAATAAATTAATTATGAAATTTTTAATAGAACAAGAAAGGAGATAAAGTATGGACGAACTTCTTTTACAAGATAAGGCAATTGCCGACGCTATTGAGGCGGAACATCAAAGACAGTTGTCAAATCTTGAACTTATCGCTTCTGAAAACTTTGTTTCTGTAGCGGTACGTGAAGCACAAGGTTCTGTTTTGACACATAAATACGCTGAAGGTTATCCACACAAAAGATATTACGGCGGTTGTGAGTTTGTGGATATTGCAGAAGATATTGCTATTCAAAGAGCGTGCGAGATATTCGGGTGCAATTATGCAAATGTTCAGCCGCATGCAGGCTCACAGGCGAATATGGCGGCGTATTTTGCATATTTAAAGCCGGGTGATACCATTTTGGGGATGGATTTATCTCACGGCGGTCATCTTACACACGGAAGCCCTGTAAACTTTTCAGGAAAGCTTTTTAATATAGTATCTTATGGCGTTGATAAGGAAAGCGGCACCATCAATTACGAAACAGTTCGCAAATTGGCGCATGCGCATAAACCGAATATGATTGTTGCAGGTGCGTCTGCGTATTCTCGTATTATTGACTTTGCAAAATTTAGAGAAATTGCTGACGAAATCGGTGCGAAATTCCTTGTAGATATGGCACATATTGCAGGCTTGGTTGCAGCCGGTATGCACCCATCTCCTATTCCGCATGCGCATATTGTTACCACAACCACACACAAAACCTTGCGTGGCCCTCGTGGCGGCATGATTTTGGCGCAAACCACAGAAAAGGAAGACATAGGCAAAACGCTGAACAGTCAAATATTCCCCGGTATTCAAGGCGGCCCGCTCATGCATGTTATCGCCGCGAAAGCTGTGGCATTTGGTGAAGCGCTCAAGCCTGAGTTTAAAGTCTATCAAGAACAAGTGGTGAAAAATGCACAAGTGTTGGCAAATGCGCTTGTGAGTGCAGGCTACAAGCTTGTTTCCGGCGGAACGGATAATCACCTTATGCTTATGGATTTAACGGAAAAAGAATTTACGGGTAAAGATGCCGAGCACGCACTCGATAAAGCAGGCATTACTGTCAATAAAAATACTGTGCCATTTGAAACTCGCTCGCCTTTTGTGACATCGGGTATCAGGCTTGGTACTGCGGCGCTTACTACACGCGGTATGAATGAAGCTGATATGGAAAAAGTGGCAGATTTCATTGTTTCCAGTCTTGCTAATGTCAATAATGACACTGAATTGAAAGCAATACGAACAGAAGTGACGAAATTTGCACAATCTTTCCCTTTGTTTAAAATGGGATAAACAACTATTATAGTGCAAGAAAGCTTGAATTATGAGAATGACCTCTTTTTCAAGCTTTCTTGCATAAGTCAATTAAGTGGTGCTTATGAGCAGATTATCGTGGGAAGAATATTTTTTCCAAATAACATACACAGTTGCGCAAAGGTCAACATGTATACGCCGAAAAGTGGGTGCAATAGCCGTGCGTGAAAACCGTGTTCTGGCAACAGGATATAACGGCACTCCGGCAGGGGTAGAGCATTGCGCACAAAAAGGTTGTTTGCGTAATCAACTCAATGTACCTTCAGGCGAAAGACATGAAATTTGTCGTGGTCTTCATGCTGAACAGAATGTAATTATTCAAGCGGCGGCAACGGGAATTTCTCTGCAAAACGCAACAATATATTGTACAACTCAGCCCTGTATTATCTGCACAAAGATGATAATAAATTGCGGAATTAAAGAGATAATTTATACAAATCCATACCACGATGCATTAGCAGTGGAAATGCTCAATGAAGCAAATATTTCACATAGAGTGGCTCAGTTCACTCCAATAACTGATTTTTCCTTATAATTCAATAGGTAATAATGATGGAGCACGCAGAAAACATATATACTCAAGCCATGCAAAGAGCGATAGTTTGTGCACAGAAAGGTAAATTCAAAGCGGCACCCAATCCATGCGTTGGGGCGGTGCTTATAAAGGATAATGCCTTGGTTGCAGAGGGCTATCATGCTGCGTATGGTCAGGCTCATGCCGAAGTTGCGTGTATAAATCATGCCAAAGCGCAAGGAATCGACACAAAGGGTACAACGCTTGTTGTTACGCTTGAACCGTGTAACCATCATGGAAAAACTCCGCCGTGCACTGAAGCAATTATTGCGGCAGGCATAAAAAAAGTTGTTGTCGGCACGCGCGATCCGCATGCTACAGCAAGCGGAGGTATTGCGTGTTTACGTGAACAAGGTATTGAAGTTGTTGAAGATGTTTTGAAAGATGCGTGTGAAGAACTTATTGAAGATTTTAAAATTTGGATTTTGCAAAATCGCCCCTATTGTATTTTAAAAATGGGTACGACGCTTGATGGAAAAATCGCCACAAAACACGGCAGATCCAGTTATATAACAAATGAAAGTTCACGCTTAAAAGTAGCGGAATTAAGAGCACAAATAGGGCTTGCAAACGGAGTTGTGCTTGTGGGCACAGAAACATTTCTTATGGATAATCCAAAACTCAGTGCAAGAAATGTTGTGTGCGAAAAGCAACCCAAAGCCGCTGTTGTCACGCGAAGTATTTCACAGTGCCAAAAGTCGTATCTTGTTCAAGAAAGACCGCAAGACACAATTATTTTCACAACAAATGCACAAGCCGCTTCTCCTTTAGCCGCTTTGTTGCGTGAAAAAGGGGTGAAAATATACGGCGTTGAAGTTGATAAATGTTCTAATAGGCTAGATTTAAAAGAAGTTTTTAATGCGCTCTATGAAAAAGAGCGATGTCCATATATTTTATGCGAGGGCGGTGCAAGAACTGCTTTTTCCTTGCTTGAAAGCAAGCTTGCCGATGAATATAGGCAATATATCGCCCCGACTGTTTTTGGAGACAGTGAGGCGAAAAGCGTTTTTGAAGGTAATTCTTTGGACGAAATGAGTGAAGTTTTCCGCTTTTCTCTGAAATCCACACAAATTCTGAACGAAGATATAGAGCTTATCTACAAACCCATATACACAAACACATAAGGTTTTATAATGTTTACGGGGATAATTCAAAAAAAAGCGCATATTGGCGCAATCGATCGCAAAGCTTCGGAAGCACGCTTCACTTTTCTTTTTGAAAAAATGTATGAACAAGCAGAACTTGGCGAATCTATTGCCATAAACGGTGTTTGCCTTACTGTGGAAAACTTTGATGCCCACTCCTTTTCTGCATACGCTTCAACGCAAACATTGGATTTAACGAATTTGGGAACATTGAAAATGGGTAATCTCGTCAACACCGAAAGAGCGCTTGCTCTGGGTGATAGGCTTGGCGGACACATTGTTTCGGGGCATGTGGATTGCACGATTAAACTTCTTTCCATTGAAGAAAAACTTTCGTCGAAAATATGCACCTTAGAATTGCCTCAAAGTCAACAAGGACTTGTAATTCCACAGGGTTCAGTTTGCCTTGATGGTATAAGTCTTACTGTGACAACAGTTTCAGAAAGCTCGTTTTGTGTAAATATTATTCCCGAAACATGGAGAGAAACCACTGTTGCCGTGTGGAAAACCGGCGATATGATTAACTTGGAAACAGATGTTATCGGGAAATATGTCCATTCTCGGACGTTGAATTACACTCAAACACAAGAAAAATCAAAACTCACAGAGAGTTATCTCAAAGAACTCGGTTTTTAATATAAAAGGATAATTTTATGATGTATACTATTGAAGAAGCAATTGAACATATAAAGCAAGGAAAAATGTACATTCTCGTAGACGATGAAGACAGAGAAAACGAGGGCGATCTCACCATCGCCGCAGAATTTGCCGATGCCGATGCCATTAATTTTATGGCAAAATACGGTAGAGGGTTGATTTGCCTTCCTATGTCAAATGAGTACTGCGACAGACTTGAACTTCCGATGATGACAACACGTAACGGCTCACGTTTCGGCACAAATTTCACACTTTCTATCGAGGCAAGAGAGGGCGTGACTACAGGTATTTCCGCCGCAGACAGAGCAACAACCATTGCCGCCGCAACTGCTGATGACGCAAAACCGCGTGATGTTGTAATACCCGGTCATATCTTCCCTTTGAGAGCGCAGTCAGGCGGTGTGCTCACCCGTGCGGGGCAAACCGAAGGTAGTGTGGATCTTTCCATTCTGGCTGGCTTAAAACCGGCAGCAGTTATCTGTGAAATCCTTAATGATGACGGTACAATGGCTCGCATGCCCGATCTTGAAATTTTTGCAAAAGAACACAATATGCCTATTGTGACAATTAAAGATTTAATCCGCTATCGCATGCAAAAAGGGCAAGTTGCCGTAAAGCGCGTTGCAGAAGCAGATATGCCTACAATTCATGGAGATTTTAGAGTTTTTGCTTATGATAACGAATACGACGGGCAAACACATGTTGCTCTAGTAAAAGGCGATATTGCAAATGGTGAACCCGTTCTTGCCCGTGTGCACAGCGAATGTCTTACCGGTGATTCTTTCGGCTCTTTACGCTGCGATTGCGGAAATCAACTTGCTGCCGCTATGCAGGCCATTGAAAACGAGGGCAGAGGGCTTATCCTTTATATGCGCCAAGAAGGCAGAGGTATAGGGCTTGCCAATAAGATAAAAGCCTATGCTTTGCAAGACGAAGGGTATGACACTGTACAAGCCAATGAAAAACTTGGATTTAAACCTGATTTGCGAGATTATGGCGTAGGTGCACAAATCCTTGTGGATTTGGGGGTAAAATCATTGCGTTTGCTCACAAATAATCCTAAAAAAATTATTGGGCTTGAAGGTTACGGCATTGAAATCGTTGAACGAGTACAAATCGAAGCCCAACCTTCAGATCAAAACCTCGATTACTTACGTACTAAAAAAGAAAAAATGGGGCATTTACTCGATAAAGCATAGGTTTGAACCGAGTACCGGAAATAATATGAAAGAATTTCAGCTGATAGAAAAAACGCTGGGGCAGTTGCTACGAGAAACTGCAAAAAAATTTCCTGATAATGAAGCTATTTTTTATTATGAAAAAGAGCTGAGAATGACGTGGAAAGAATTTGATAATTGTGTAGATTCTTTGGCAAAAGGCTTGATGGCTCTCGGTGTGCAAAAAGGCGAAAAAGTTGCTGTTTGGGCTACAAATGTACCGCATTGGGTAACAATGATGTTTGCCACTGCTCGAATTGGCGCTGTGCTCCTTACAGTCAATACTTCCTATAGAAGCGATGAAATAAAATACCTATTGCAGCAATCTGAGGCAGAAAATATTTGCATTATAGATGGCGTCCGCGATCATGATTTTATTTCAACAATTTACACTGTTATTCCTGAATTGAAACAAGGGCGTTCGCAGTTGAATGTAGAGGATTTGCCGAACTTTAAGCGTGTGCTCTTTTTGGGAAGTGAAAAGCATAGGGGAATGTATTCTTTGGAGGAGATTTTTTCACTTGCAAATACAATCACCGACGAAGAATACTGCGCAAGACAAGATTCGCTTTCTCCACATGATGTAATAAATATGCAGTACACTTCGGGTACAACGGGTTTTCCAAAGGGTGTTATGCTCACGCATGTGGGTATTCTCAATAACGGCTATTGGATAGGTCAAAATCAAAGACTCACGCACAAGGATAAAGTGTGTATTCCTGTTCCGCTATTTCACTGTTTTGGCTGTGTGCTTGGGGTTATGGCCTGTGTCAATCATGGGGCGGCTATGGTGATTATTGAGGCATTTTCACCCATTCACGTAATGTCTGCCGTCGATCAAGAAAAATGTACGGCATTATACGGCGTGCCGAGTATGTATCTTTCAATTCTTGAACACAGACTTTTTTCAAAGTTCAATTATTCTAGCTTAAGAACGGGGCTTATGTCAGGCGCTGTGTGCCCTGAACCTCTTATGCGTCGAGTGTTTGATGAATTGAATATGCGAGAAATTACAATACCTTATGGGC
>CAYJPB010000053.1:0-877 GCA_964371955.1 uncultured Desulfovibrionaceae bacterium
GCTTCTACACAGAAGTGAGCGGAAACCTCGGCGGACGTGAATCAGTCGGCGTGAATATGGGCTTGGAAGTGAAGTTCTAAGAAAAGCTTTATTTTGAATTATGTCACAGTAAACCCCTCTTCTTTCCCAAGAAAAGGGGTTCGATTCATTTTTTAAAGGTTTTCAACTACAGAGGCGAACATAATCAATGTCACTCTCCATCAAAAAAATAGTTTGATATCAAATTAGAATGGCTTTGTAGGAGGTACAAAGCCGAAAATAAATACTTGCAAATAACATGAAAGAGCTGTAAACAAGTCTTTATACTCTATCGCGTTGGAAGTCACATGAAAAATCTCAGCGGAATTGTTCTTACCTACAACAACGAAAGAACCTTACATGATTGTTTGCAGTCTCTTGACTTTTGCGAAAAAATCTATGTAGTGGACTCATTCAGTACAGATAATACCGAAGCAATTGCCAAAAGCTTTGCAAACGTGCATTTTGTACAAAATACATTTATTTCTTTTTCCGATCAAAGAAAGTTCAGCCTTACATTTGTGCAAACTGACTGGGCTCTTGTGCTTGACTCCGACGAACACTGTTCCGAAACACTCAAAGAGAAAATATTTGCTTTCTTCAATTCAAAAAACGAAGCACATAATTCTGATTTTGACGGCGCATTTGTGTGTAGGCGTTCCTACTTTTTCGGAAAATTTCTGAAACATTCCGATGCCTACCCCGACTATCTTCTCAGACTTATCAATATCCGGAAAGCCTATATCAGCGATTCAAAAGTACATGAAGAAATCCATACAAATGGTAAAACAACTACCATAAAAGCCGATATTATCCACTACCCTTACACTTCTTTCAAAAATTATGTGGATAAACTCAA
>CAYJPB010000053.1:887-5192 GCA_964371955.1 uncultured Desulfovibrionaceae bacterium
TAAATATGCCGATATTTCCGCCAAAGAAAAAACAGAAAAAGGCAAAAAGTTTTCCCTCACACGTGCTATCCTTCACTCGTTCTGGGGCTTTATGCGTATCTATTTTGTAAAAAAAGGTTTTTTAGACGGAAAAGCAGGCTTTGTTATCGCCACCCACCACGCTTTTTATGTGTATATGAAGTATGTGCGTATCGGGGAAGACGACAGAACGTTTAAGGGCTAAAAATGAATGAAGCCCAAAGCTTACAAAATGTTAATCAATTCAACATGTTAAAAATCAATACTTGCAATCATTTTGCGTTGCTTGCACAGTACAATTCCTTTATTTTTTTAATGGTTTTTATGGAAAAATATCGCCAAAAGGGAGTGCGTTTATTATCTCTATTGCTTTCTAAAATTAATAGAGGTGTAAGAAAAACACTCTTGTCCGATTGCCCCATGCTCCATAGCATATAAAGAAAAATCTCAATCACACATAATTTTCAAAAAATAATTCAACTCGTCAGTCAAGGCACGTCAATTTCATTTGACTTATTGCAAAAGGAAACATTTGCATTACACCAATACAAAAGAATATTCTTTTCCATAGATTGCCTTTATATTATAAGAATCTGAATTGTCGCAATCAATCTTTTGCCTTAAGCGTGAAATATGCGTTTTTAATAGGCTTCTATTGATTTCTTCAGACGGCTGCCTAATTTCGCTGTGAATTTTTTCAATGCTGACAACTTCATTTTTATATTCAATAAGAAGACACAGAATCTTGAATTCAGTAGGCGTAAGTAAAAGTTCTTCTCCTTGCAAAAAGGCTGTTGCATTGTTTTTATTCAATAGTAAGCTTCCGATATTGTTAACATTTTCATCTTTATGGACTTGCTTTTCTTTACGTTCCAAAAGCCTTTTTATTACGGCAAAAAGTTCGTCAAAATCGTAAGGTTTTGTGAGATAATAATCTGCTCCATAGCCCAAACCTTCTATTTTATCAAACGTATTCCCCTTAGCAGAAAGAAAAATAACGGGATTATCTGACATTTTACGAAATTTTTCGCAGATAAAATATCCGCTGCCATCAGGGAGCATGATATCGAGTATAAGCAAATCGGGAGTGATATAATCAATAATCTGCATAGCTTCTGTCATATTTTGTGCTGTAAGAATTGTGTAACCTTTGCGTTTTAATATACGTGCATTAGCTTTAAGAACTTCTATTTCATCTTCCACAAGTAAGAGTGTATATGGCATACTTCCCCCCCTCCTCACTCTGCTTTGCTTATTACAGGATTCATGGGCAATTTAAATGTTATTTCCGTGCCTTGCCCCTCCTCACTTTCAACGGAAATTGTGCCGCCGTGCGCTGTGATTATCTGATGGCACACATATAAGCCGATTCCGTGTCGCCAATATTCTTTACTCATAGAAACATAGCCCTTAAACACATCGTTTCGTATTTTCTTTGCCATGCCCTCGCCTGTATCTACCACACGCACCACTTGAAAATCATCCTCTTCGTAAAGGCTGAGGATTATTTTCCCATTTCGTGTATATTTTATAGAGTTTGAGAGTAAATTTACCATCACTTGCAAAAGTCTTGCGTGATCGGCAATAACAGGCGGAAGCGGAGCGATATTGTATTCAATGGTATTGTTGGTGTTTTTTATATCGACAGCGAAACTTCTTGCAGATTCGTATAAAATATCTTCAAGCTGCATTGGTGCTTTTGCTATTTTGAACTTGCCCTGCTCTATGGAAACAGTGTCCATCAAATCTGTGAGGATACGGTCGATTCGGAAGACAATTTTTTCAACAGTATCGAGATTATTTTCAATAAGTTCGTCTTCTTCTTGTTCGTCGAGCAGAATTTCTTTTGCATCTCTTGCATTTGCCGAAATTGCCGTGAGCGGATTTCTTATTTCGTGCGCAACCGTTGTGAGAAAAGAAGTTTTTGCATCGTTATAGATTTTCAATTCTTCATTTTGCTTGGCAAGCAATTCTTTTTGCGCTTCATATTCACGCAAGTGCAAATAAAGGCTTACACCGCACACAATGGAAGCCAGAGAAAAGGCAATCATGACATCAACCAATCTGTTATAGTCTGAGTCAAAAGAAGTAACAGTTTCAGGGTTATGGTAGGCAAAAATACAAAGCCCTATATAAAGAACAAGTTCAAGCGGTGCTACAATGCGGGCGTATTCTTTATCGAGCATAAGCACCGTGAAGAGAATAGCAAAAATAAAAAACGATGGTATTCCGCCATAATAACCTCCATTGATAAAAAAGAGTATAGGAAAGCCGATGAGGAAAATACACACAGTTGTGAGCAAATAACACAGTTGGTATCTGCCTGTTTTTTGCGAATACAGAAGCAAGGAAACAGAAATAATTAAAAGCACACCATTTATTAAAGCGCTGATAATTGAATTATACAACAAGTCGTATAGACCAGCAATAAAGCATGTTAATGAGCCCCCCAAAGCCAATACATTGAAAAGTTTTATACGCACATCGTCATGCGTGAAAAGTTTTTTTAAATTATTTTTGAAGATATTTTTACTGTTTTCCATAGCTTTTACCCTTTTACGCCCAAGCGTAACATGCTGAAATAACGACTTATTTTAACAATCTTAAGAACATTTACTTCGTTCATAAAACATGTATAATATAAAAAAAATCATTTTTTAAAAGGTAAAGATTATCGTAACCTTTTAAGATTTGCATTTTTTTGTGTTAGAGTTCTTTCAAATATATGTTTTACAACTTTATAAACAACTTTATAACTTGTCGGAGGCTGATATGCAATCAAAAAATGCTTTGGGAAATTTGAAAAATCGTTATGTGGCTGTTTTGAAAAAATGTAACCTTTTAAATGTATTCGGTTCGCTTGCTGTGGCAACGGCACTTGTAGGCGCTCTTGTGGCAAGCCCTATACTTGCAGAAAATGCGCATGCGGCTTTGGTAAACGATAGCTCTAATATATCTATGAACAACCTAAATAAAAGTGACTTAGGAGTACTGGCTAGTTTCGATACCGAACTTATCAATAATGGCATCCTCAATGAGGGTTATGATTATAGCAATAATAGCAGTGCTCCCGTCGGAAACGTAGCTATGCTTGCCACAAGCCTTGGCGCCAGCGCTTTCTCCTTTACAAACAATGGCACAATCACAGTAAATTACGAACGAACACATGGAATAAATAGTCCCCTTACTACAAACGCCTATGGTATGTATGTTTTTACTAACCAAGACACTACAGGACACATTCTACGCAACACAAAAGATATGACAATCACTGCAACAAGCGGGCAACTCACTCTCAATCAAGCTTTTACACTTACTGAAAATGCCGATGCCACTGCCTATGGCATGAATGCAATTAATGACTCACAAACCAACACACTTGTGAATGAATTGAATGCCACGCTCACAGTAAGCGCTACAGGCGGTACGTTAATTGTAGCTTCGGGTATAGGCGGAGACACTTCTGCACATGCCACTGCTTATGGTTTCAATGCCACAGGCACAGGCAGCCAAAACATTAGCAATGCAGGAACGCTGAATGTAAGCGCAACAGGCGGCACCAGAACCGGAAGTGGTTCAGGAACTTTCGCGTCCGATGTAGCTGCCTATGGTATGTATGCCACTTCTCCTCTTAACATAACTCTGGGCAACACAGGCTCTAAGACAATAAATGCAAGTAACGGAACAGGTTCAACCGTTGCCTATGCCATGTATGCAGACGGTTATAATAATAAACTTGTCAGTGAAGCAAATTCAATCATCAATGTAACTGCCACAGGCAACTTTGATCCAACTGATTCCGACGCTACCGCCACTGCCTATGGTTTCTATACAAAAGGCAACGGAACACTTGAAGTTGCGAATAATGGCACACTTAATGTGACTGCCAAAAACGGAAATAGCGGTAATAAGGGAGGTGAAGACTTTTTTACCGATCAGGCTTACGGAATATATGCCGATGGTACGGGCACTCATACCATAGATAACAAGGGTAATATGACGGTACAATCCTTAGCTGTACGAGGCGGTGAAAATTCAAGAGCCTACGGTATATATAGCATAAACAGTGCAAGCGCCACAGTAAATAATACGTCAAATCTTTCAGTGAAAGCTGTTGGTGCTGATAATGGCGGTGCTGTAAGCGGAAGCGGTAGCAATAATTATACAAATGCTTACGCTTACGGAATCTATATAGAAAGTGGTGGGAGTGAAACACGTAGTACAGGCGCTATTGAAGTAATCGCTCAAGGAACAGCAGTAAATGAGCTTCTTACACAAAACGGAGTC
>CAYJPB010000053.1:5202-8260 GCA_964371955.1 uncultured Desulfovibrionaceae bacterium
AGGCTTGGGTGACCATACAATAATTAGTGAAAACAGTGTTTCTGTAGAGGCACTTGGCGGTATTGCGACTACAACAAATATTTCTTTGGGAGCTCTCCGCCCTTTTCATGAAACTGCTGCCAATGCCTATGGTTTATACGCAAACAGTATCGGTAACCATGAATTGAGTAACAGTTCAGCACTTACAGTTATTGCGCGAGCAGGCGAAATCAGAGGACTAGACCCCGTCACACATTATGCATCCGGAGATGGTCATGCAAGAGCCTATGCTATGTACGCTAACGGCGATGGAAGCCATATTCTTAATAATAGCGGAACTATTAATGTTGAGGCAACAGCCGCCAATGTTTTAAATTACGGCGTTGTCAACACATTTGCACACGCCTATGGTATGGCTGCCTACGGAAGCGGTAATCACCAATTTACAAATGAGGGTGATATTACGGTTTCCGCCACAAGCACTTACGATAATGCGTATGCTTATGGTATGCACATCCTATTTGCCCAGGGTGCAGGAGCGGTAGATGTACACCATATTTCAAGCACAGGTTCAATTAGCGCAAGCGCAAGCGCACCCAATGGTGATGCTTATGCTTATGAAGCTTTCAGTATCGGCAGTTTGGTAGTAGACACATGGGCAACAACATTAAGAACGTGGAGTGAAAATGACACTGTTTTTGGTGTGATACAGGGCAATACTGTAACCTTTGGTGACGGCACTAACGGCGCAACACTTGTTGTTCGCCCCGAGCTTGATGCAAACGGCAATGCAATTTTTGGTAAAGAATACGAACTTGCCAATATGGTGGCTATTAGTGGATCTAGATTTCCTCAACCTCAGGCTATGGACTTGCAAAGCACAATTACAGGCTCAATTGCAAGCGTAGAAACAGAAACAAATCTTATTGTAGCTGAATTTGATAACACCACCCCAAGTCAGCCCAGTGTAATCCTCAGAAATGTGGTAGGTAGCAGTACAGAACTTCCCTCACAAGAAGGCGCAAGCCAAACAGTTAACACAGCCGTTGAAAGCGCAACGGGTATAGGCACATTGGTGCAAAGAAGTGTGGTTGTCGGATCGAGTATCAACCTTACTCCCACACCTACAGGCGGAGCGAGTAATGCTGGCGGTGCGGGAAGCACAGGCGGTGCAGGAAATACTGGTGGAGCAGGTGAAACAGGTAACACAGGTGGTGTAGGAAACACAGGCGGTGCAGATGGTGTAGGAAACGCAGGCGGTGCAGGTAATACCGGTAACACAGGTGGAGCCGGTAATACGGGCGGAACAGGTGATAGTGGCTCTCAATCAGAAGATGAAGAGCAAGCTTCAATCGAACCACGCGGAATCGCCGCAGGTTCCGGCAATATGCAAAGCCCTTGGTCAGTATTTATGAATATTTATGGTTCATATACCGACAACGACAAATACAATTTCAATACCTCCACCTTTGGCGCAACAGCAGGTGCGAACTATCATTTCTCTTCTCCGTTCACTCTCGGCTTCCACGCGGATTTCAACTATGCAAAATCCTCAAGCGCAAGTAATATCGATAACGAAGCTACGACTTTTGCTTTTGGTGGACACGCAAACTACTTTATCGGCGATAATTGGTATGTCGGCGCACAAGCAACAGCTTCTTTTGCCAATAATGATATTGATTACGCTCTTTCTTCTGTTTTGCGTGACAGTGATGAGTACAGCACTTTCTCACTCTACTCTGCTCTCAATGTCGGTTATGTATATGAAATCAATGAAAGTAATGTGCTTATTCCAGAAATTTCATTATCTTACTTACACACAAGTGTTGACGATTACAGATTTGACTTTGGCGTTTCTGCATACAATATGCATGTACACAACACAAATTATAATGCCCTTTACCTCAGCGGAAAGCTCACATGGCAAGGCGCATACGCGCTTGAATCAAGCACGCTTATACCAAGCCTGAGTGTGGGTATTCGTCAAAACTTGACGGGCGGCGACATCAGAACAAATATCGGTATCTTTGGCGGAACAAGTGAAACCATTGCAACAGAAGATGAAACCACTTTCACAGCTACAGCAGGCTTGCAATGGACAAGCGGAAACTTCTCTCTCGGCGCGTATTATGACGGTGCATTCGGAAGTAACCAGCAAAGCCATAGCGGTAGTTTGAGAGCTACATATCGCTTCTAAATAATTTGCTTTTAGCTTTTCTCCTAACTACAAAGAAACCCTCGCTTCAAATTGAATCGGGGGTTTCTTTCTAAATTTCCTAAAGACTCGATATGAGGAAGATAAGTAATCGTTTAAAATGAATTGACTAGAGAACAAAAATATGTAATATTATAATATGTTACAACTGAATCAGTCTATTCTTGGATTGACTCGCTTCTATACGAAAGAAAGAATTTCATCAACCTATTTTCTACTGCCTCCTGCAGTGGTAGGCACTTTCGGATAACCAATAGGAATAAGTGCTGCCACTTGTATTTGTGATATAATCATCTAAAATTATTATATAAGCAAGAAGTAAAGATTATGTTTTTGATAGCAAAGAACGAACTGATGGTCTTGAAGAAAGTTTTGATGGCTGTGTTTAGCTTGATACATTACAAACCCGAACTTGACAAATACACAGAGGATGACAGTTCAGTAATTCTCCTCACCGAAGAGGAAGTGAGTGTGGTGTTTAGTGACGATTTAAACAGGGCATGTGGGTGTTTCCAAAGGGATTATCCGTACGAGGACACACAAGGGCGGCACGCCCGTTAGCACCCTCGTGGGGAGAGTCCCCTTGGCCGTCGGAGACAAAAAAGAAATTTTGAAGTATTGATTATAACGTAAGCCACCAAAAGAAATTTTAAAACAAAAATAACCAAAAAACTAAAAATAAAAACTTAAAGTTATATTTAATTCTTCCGTTATAATTTGAGTATAGGTTTAAATTACTACTTTGCAAGGAGGCACAGTATGGTATCAGGGATTGGTTCAATGAATTTTGCGGCTAACGACAAAATTAATCAGCAAGAACTATTTAAAGCTGAAAACATTTTGACAAAAGCCACAGGCAAAGAC
>CAYJPB010000053.1:8270-12995 GCA_964371955.1 uncultured Desulfovibrionaceae bacterium
TCAAACAAAACACAAAAAGAAGTGGACGAAATAAACGACGTGGCAATCGTTGTTCTTTCTTCACAAATACCCGAAGAAGAGGGAAAAGCTTCTTTCACGATGTCTATGTCGAATACCGAACAAATTTACAATAAAAACGGCATGTCAAGCGATGTGACAGATTCTGCAATGTTCAAAAGTGCAGAAGCAAAGTATGCAACTGACTTGAGTGCAGGAATGGCATCAGACGCAATGGGTGCGAACGAAAAAGTCTTGAATAACCTCGAACAAACAATCGAAGAACAAGCTATTGAAGCACAAGAAGAAAAAGCCGCACAACTCAAAGAAGAACAAGCACAACGTGATGCACAAAGACTGGAAAATGCTGATTCAAGCGCAACACAACAACACGTAGCCGCTTCGGGAGCAGGAGCGAATGCTCAAGTTTCTCAGCAAGCTAATGTGCAAGTAAGTGCTTCAACCTCAAGTAATACAGAAGTAAAAGGTGAAGCGCCGTCTGTTGATGCAGTAGAGAAAACTGCTCCAACATCGGAATCGCTTGATACGTATGTGTAATAAATCTAATTAGATAATCAACATCAAGAGTGATCGCTTCTTTCATGTTGCGGTCACTTTTTTTGCTTGAAAAATTCTATAATGTAAATCTTGACATCTTTATAGAATAAGTCTATATTTAATTTTAAAGACTTATTTATGTTTTACTCATTGGAGAAGACTTATGAAGCTTAAAGAATTTGCATTTCTTGCTTTGGATAATTTTGATGTTATGTGTTACTTGGTTGACATAGACAGTTTTGAATTACTTTACGCCAATAAGCTCGCTCTGGAAACATTTACACCTTTTTCAAAAACTTTTTTGCCGAACCATAGATGTTATGAATTTCTACACGGGAAAAATGAGGTGTGCGATATTTGTAATGTGCACCTTTTACAAGAAGAACAAAAATTATTTAGTGAAATTCAAAACGAAAAAAATAAAAAATTCTATTCTCATATCGATTCCTTAATTGAATACGAGGGAAGAAAACTTAAACTTACCTTTGCTTACGATATTTCAAAGCAAAAAACGGAAATTGAACACCTCACACAAAAAATCAGTATTGAAGAAACCTTGATAAAGTGTGTCCAAATTATTACCAAACACACTGACATTGATAAGGCTTTACACGATTTATTAGCTGTGGTTTGTCAATACTACGAAGCTGATAGAGCCTATCTGTATGAAGTAGATAAAACGAAAAATATAGCTATAAATACCCATGAATGGAGCAGAACCCCAACCTTTGCCTCTAAATACAGTAACCATACTTTTGCATACAGCGACATATCCGAAATTATTGCGACATTGGAAGAATTTGGCGAATTAAGGATTATGGACGCGGAAGAAGAGCTTAATCACAATTCATTTTTTTATAAAATTCTTCACGCCACAAGCTCTAAAACTGCAAACATTGTTCCTGTAATGTCAAGCAGTGACACACTGTATTTTATGGGTGTCAACAATGCAAAAAGAGAAATAAAAGATCTTTCCCTTCTTCACTCTGTTATTCTTTTTGTCGGTGAAGAAATAAAGAAAAGCAAAGTAAGAAAACAATTAGAACATCTTTCCTATACAGATGTTCTTACAGGCCTTGCAAACAGAAATAAATATCTTGAACGATTGGAAAAAATTAACATAAAAAACCTTTCTTCACTCGGTTATATACATGTCAATATAAACGCTCTCAAAAAAATGAACGAACTTTATGGCGAACAGCACGGCGATTCGATTATTAAACAAGTTGCGTGCATATTGTCAAAACGTATCGGAAGTGACTTGTTTCGTGTTTCGGGAGATGAATTTATTGCTTTATGCCCTAATATTGACGTGGACAAATTTAATCTTTTAGTGACAAAACTGAGAAAAGATGAACAAAGAGAGAACGAATTTGCTTTTGCTGTCGGCGGTGTGTGGCAAGATAAAAAAATAGATATACGCCAAGGGCTTACGCAAGCTGCCGATATAATGATTTCTGAAAAGCAAAATTATTACAAAAAACAAGTCACAGAAAGAGTACAATCGCGTTTAAATCCTTTTGAGATTTTACTTAATGAAATACGTTCAAACGCTTTCACAGTACACTTACAGCCAAAAGTAAACCTTACTACGGGTGCAATTTCAAGTGCTGAAGCTTTGGTGAGAAAATTTGATTCAGAGGGGAAAATTATCTCTCCCGATAGGTTTATTCCTATTTATGAAAACGAAAATACCATTAGATATCTTGACTATTTTGTACTTGAGGAAGCATGTAAACTCTTGCAACAGCTCATTGTAGAAGGTAATGCTCTTCCTATCGCCGTGAATTTTTCACGCGTGAGTTGTATTGCCTATGATGTGATTGATGAAATTGTACAAATTTGCAAAAAGTATAATGTTCCCCATAAATACATAAAAATTGAACTCACCGAAAGTATCGATAAAATGGACTTTGAGTTCTTCCACAATAAAATTATTCAATTAAATGACTTAGGTTTTGAAGTTTCACTTGATGACTTCGGCGCAAAACACTCTAATCTGCTTATGCTCACAATGGAAGAATTCAGTGAAATAAAAATTGATAAAGGTCTTGTTGACAATATCACAACAAGTGCGCAAAACAGAACGGTTGTACGAAATGTAATAAAAACCGTAAAAGAATTTGGAAAAACCATTTGTGTCGCGGAAGGGCTTGAAACACAAGAACAAGTGGCTTTATTAAAAGATCTCGGTTGCACGTACGGGCAAGGATATTTCTTTTACAGGCCTATGCCCGTGAGTGATTTTCATTCTCTCCTAAAAAGGGGTGATGCCAAAAAAGTTCTTGAAATACAGAATATCGGTAAAGCAACAAAGAGAAATTATATTGTCAATTACGACGAACTTTATTCCATTGTTGAAGCCATGCCTATGTGTATGTTTTTGTGGAATAATAAAAATGAAGTTGTTATGTGTAACTCGCTTGTTATTCAGCTTTTTGAGGTTGACAGCAAGGACGAATTGGTTGAAAATTTTGCAAAATTCTCGGCAGAAATTCAGCCGGACGGAAAAGCAAGCGCACAACAAATACCTTTTCTCCAAAAACAAGCAAGGGAGTTGGGAACAGTTACTTTTAACTGGATGCATCTTAAGAAAAACGGCGAAGAAATTCCTGTTGAGGTAACCTTGGTGAAACTTGATGTTATCAGCGATGACGGAGAACATTATCTTGCCGGCTATTTGAGAGACTTGCGCCCACAACTTGCAGGTACAGACGATTCTGCGTGGGCAAGCGAATTTTTCTTCCATGAAGTTTCAGATAAAACTCTTTTCAACACTATTTCAGAAATTGCCGCAGAATTCTTTTGGGTATACAATAACAGACATCGCACTATACAATTCTTTGGTAAAGGAAGAGAAATTCTTGGTCTTCCAAGCGATAAAATGACTTTCCCCGAAAGCATTATCGAGGGAAAAATCACTACTGACGACACCCTTGACGAATTTCTAAAGTTTTCAGAAGCAATGGTAGAAGGAAAACACTACCCTATTGAAGTTAAATTCAATTTGCCGAACGGAACTTTCCATTACTTTAAAATCGATTATAAAATTATTTTTGACAAAAAGAATGTTCCCCTTTTCTGCATAGGAAAAACTACAGATATTCATGATATTGTGCTTGCAGAACAACAAAAAAACAAATCATAGCATTTGAATTAGCGTGCATCAAAAGCGCCATGCTGAAATGATGACCTGAATTTAAAAAAAACATGCAAAAGAGTTCTTGACTTTTATCTAATTATATCTATATATGAACAAATGCGAAAATGATAATTTAACAATTTTATCATATAAGGATATGTATGTTTTCAAATTTAGATTCCAGAGATGAATACGAGAAGCTCGCAGAAATTTTTAAAATGGTCGGTTGTGTAACGCGCTTAAAAATTCTTATAAAACTCTCTGAAGGTGAATGTAGTGCCACTGAAATTGCTTTGGCAGTAGAATTGAGTCAATCTGCGGCAAGCCATCAACTCAAAGACATGAAAAATTGTCGCTTAATCAAATCAAGAAAAGATGGGCAAAAAGTCTATTACTCCTTAGATGACCATCATATACTTGATTTATTAAAAACAGGGCTCGACCATGTAAGAGGAGAACATTGTCATGTCTAATACAACTTCCGATAATAGAGAAGTCGGCTTTAGTCTTCAAATGCCAAATTGTGCTTGCGGATCTTGTTCAACTGAAGAAAGCAAGAAGAAACAAGAAAAAGTCGATGCCGAATCTGCACCTGTTCCTTTTTCCTTGCAAATGCCGTCGTGTGGATGTGGAGGCGCATGCTCAACAAATCAACAGCAAAATTCTTCTACACAAAATCACGAAAACAACCACTTGCACGAGCATAATCATGGAAGAAATCTCAATATATTTCTCGTGCGCTTATCTGCTGCTTTAACACTTCTTTTGCTTCTCTTATTCACTGATATTTTTTCTTCGATTTCTTTTCCTGTTTATGTAATTGCTTATCTGCTTGCAGGAGCCGAAGTTGTGTCAACCGCTACAAAAAACATAGCAAGAGGGCACTTTTTTGACGAAAATTTCCTTATGACAATAGCATCACTCGGTGCCTTCATTCTCGGAGAATATTCAGAAGGCGTCGGCGTTATGATATTTTACGGATTTGGCGAACTCTTACAAAATGCCGCCGTTGCACGCTCAAAGAAAAA
>CAYJPB010000053.1:13005-13560 GCA_964371955.1 uncultured Desulfovibrionaceae bacterium
ATATTGAACAACTTATGGATATTCGCCCCGATTCGGCAAATCTGAAAAAAGGCGATGAAATTCTTACGGTTTCTCCTTATGACGTAAATATCGGTGATACAATAATTGTGCGCCCCGGTGAAAAAATCCCTCTGGACGGAGAAGTTACTCATGGAGAATCGTATATCGATACATCGGCACTCACGGGCGAATCAGTTCCTCGTATAGGAAGTGTTGGAAGTGCAGTGCTTTCAGGCTCTCTCAATACAAGCGGACTTCTCGAAATACGTGTCACGACTACCTTTGGAGAATCTACTGTTGCAAAAATCCTACGTCTTGTGCAATACGCAAGTGAAAAGAAAGCAAAAAGCGAAAAATTTATAACAAAATTCGCAAGATATTATACGCCCGCGGTTGTGTATTCAGCAATATTTATAGCCTTACTTCCCCCGCTTTTCGGCTTCGGAACTTTTAGTGAATGGACATATAAATCTTTAAGCTTCCTTATTATTTCATGTCCTTGCGCCTTGGTACTATCAATCCCCATCAGCTTTTTTGGAGGAATTGGCGGTGCCG
>CAYJPB010000054.1:0-8143 GCA_964371955.1 uncultured Desulfovibrionaceae bacterium
AACCTCGTGAAGCTTCAAAAACAAAAGATATCGTTGGTGGTCTTCCACGTGTTGCCGAACTCTTTGAAGTGCGTAAGCCAAAAGATATGGCGGTTGTATCTGAAATTGCAGGTACTATCACCTATGCAGGTGAAATGAAAGGGAAACGTAAACTTCTTGTGACTCCCGAATACGGTGATTCAAAAGATTATCTTATCCCGAAAGGTAAACATATTATTGTTTCTGACGGTGACTTTGTTGAAGCAGGTGACTTGCTTACTGAAGGGCATCCGGAATTACATGACATCCTTAAAACCAGAGGTGAAAAATTCTTGGCTCGCTACCTTGTAGACGAAATTCAAGAAGTGTATCGCTTCCAAGGTGTTACCATTGATGACAAGCATATTGAAGTTATTGTTCGTCAAATGCTCAAGAAAGTTGTTGTCACGAATTCAGGCGGCACAACATTCCTTATCGGCGAACAAGTTGATAAGCTTGAATTCAAGCATGAAAACTTGCGTGTGCTCGCAGACGGCAGAGAAGCGGCAACCGCTGAACCGCTCGTTTTGGGTATTACACAAGCTTCACTTTCTACATCTTCATGGCTTTCAGCCGCAGCATTCCAAGAAACTACAAAGGTTCTTACCGAAGCTGCTCTCAAAGCAAAGCAAGATTATTTGCGCGGACTTAAAGAAAACGTTATTATCGGTCGTCTTATCCCCGCAGGTACAGGCTATCGTGAATATGTAAATCAAGAAATTCAAGTGCCCGAACAAAGAGAGCGTGCTGATAGGTACGTCGAAAATAATGAGTTCGAAGCCGAATAAAACTGTAAAAGCCCGTAGAAATATGGGCTTTTTTTCTTTTAGTCACAAAGTAGGAGAAAAAAGTATGAACGATTCTGACAAGTCACCCATTGAGAACAAAGAAGAAATGCCGACTTGGCTTTCTAAAGCAGATTCACTTCGGTTTATCATGCCGGAAGAACAGAAATATCCTTGGTTGA
The DNA here is from genome assembly GCA_964371955.1 of uncultured Desulfovibrionaceae bacterium. Classification (GTDB taxonomy): domain Bacteria; phylum Desulfobacterota; class Desulfovibrionia; order Desulfovibrionales; family Desulfovibrionaceae; genus CAYJAZ01. The sequence continues at coordinate 986 of CAYJPB010000054.1, forward strand.
ATTTTCTATTAGATGCATACGCACTTGTTGACGCTTCTACTCAAGCGGCTATTGAAGAAAGCGAAGAAAAAATTGCATGCACGCATAATTGCGCGTATTGCTGTTATCAATATGTGCCTGTCAGTCCGGCTGAGGCTATGGGAATACGCCTGACAATACACGCGTTTTTGCCGAGAGCCGAGAGAGAGCCGCTTCTTGTTCAACTTGCACAGTATAAAGGCGATACGAAAACCACTGACGAAAAAAATGAACAATGCCCTTTCCTTATAGATAATTATTGTGCAATCTATGCTTTTCGCCCTATGGCGTGTCGGCGTGTTTTGCGTGCAGTTCGTACATGCACAAGCGTTGAAGATTTTTTTCAGCAGCAAAATGTTGTTTCACCCGATCCTGCCGCCCTGTATGCCGCGCTTGCACACACTTCGCCCATATACGAAAGCTTGGGCATCACGGAAGAAGGAAAAATACTCACTTTCGACAGTTTCCAAAATTTATTTGTCGATATTCGTACTATTGATTGGACTTAAAACAAATAATAAAACAGCGTTACGTCGATCCGAATTATAGCCATTTTTTTAAAAACTATGTAATATTAGAATGTTGCACACTCTCCGATGGAGAGCAGTCTGATAAGGTTTCCAAAGGAGATTATCTCCTTTGGCCCCGCCGGAGGCGAATATAATCCATGCCAACATCATCTTAAATCGATATTTTGGCTATAGTTCGGATTGACGTTAAAACAGCGTGAACTTTATTGCTTTGGAATAGGAATTTCAATGCAGATACTTGTTCCGCCCTGTTCATTATTTCTTGCGTAAATTTTGGCATTGTGCTCTTTTATGATTGACTGCACGATTGCCAAACCAAGCCCTGTTCCGTCTTTTTTATTGGAATAATAAGGTTCAAATATATTAGAGAGTTGTTCTTCTGTAAGGATTGTTCCATTATCTGAAATTATAATACGACAGAGCTCTTTTACGCGTATAATTTCTGTGATAATTCTTGCATCATCTTTATGTGAAAGAGCTTCACATGCGTTGAGATAAATATTTATTAGAGCTTGCTTAAAGCTTTCTTTATCAAGCAGTAGAGAAGGTATTTCTTCTGACGGAAGAGAAAGCTCCCATAGTATGTGAGTGTGTGAGGCTTTAAAAATCTGCTCGCTTTCTTTAACAAGTGGCACAATTGTAAGTGGTTCAAGTGTTGGCACAGGGAGCTGAGCAAATTTTGTAAAGTTTTGCACCATCTTCTGCATGCGTTCCACCTCAGTAACTATTAATTGCGTACATTCGGTGAATGTTGTATTCTCGTGCGTAGGATTATATTTTCGCTCTAAGCGTTCGGCAGAAAGACGTATCGGAGTGAGCGGATTTTTCATTTCGTGCGCAATACGCTTGGCTACTTCACGCCAGGCACTCACGCGTTCGGCTTTTGCAAGTTCGGTTATATCTTCAATAACGGCAATGATTAATCCTTCTTCTTCTGCTGTGGATTCATGCACCCGATAGAAGTCAGGAACTGTAAGTGCTGTTACAAAGAGCTTTAAATATTGCTTTTTTATAATAACTTCAACTTCTCGCTTCCAAACTTTATCTGGGTTCACACGCAGATAGCTCAAAAGTCCTTTGAAAATCAAACGCTTTTCGGCATCAAAATAATTTTCCGGATTTTTATTTTCCCACATAGTCGGATTGATATTGAGAATTGTTGCTCCGGCATTATTTATCGTTAATATCTTTCCTTCGGGAGAAAGAACAAAGATACCTGTAGCGATATTTTCAAGAATTGTTTCAATAAATATATTACGTTGCGCAAGCACTGTATTTGCCTGCTTAATATTATCGTTTGTCATTTTCATTCGCTTGGCCATGGAGTTGAAAGAATCCACAAGTTGCCCCAATTCATCTTTTCCCTTGTCTTCCAGAAAAATATCCAGCTCACCTTGGGCTATTTTATCTGTTCCTTTCGCAAGGGCTTCAATGGGGGCTGTAAGTTCTTTTGAAAGTCGCACAGCCATAAATATTGCACTAAACACCATAATAAGCCCAAGCAGGCCTAAAATGAGTGTAAATGAAAGCTTAAAAGGAGTGTTGAGAGATTTGAGATATGAATAGTCCTCAAAACCTCTGCTAATTGCTTCCAACTCAAATTGCGCTGCTTTACCCACGCCTTCCGCGACAGCAAGGATATAACCGGGAGCGGCATCAAGCGCTTTTATTGCCACGGCATAATCATTAGTAACAGCACTATAAAGCCCTGTGTATACAGTGTTTTGTATATGCGCCCAATTTGTATTTTGGAAGATATTTTGCACAAGTAAGCTGTTATCTTCTCCACCCGGAAGAACAAATTCCAAACGAGGTACATTTTCTTGATATTCCAAAAGAACGAAGATATTACCATTCAAGAGAGGAATGTGCCTGTTAAGATAGTTTTCGATTTCTTGAGGGCTTGTTGATGGATTGTTATTGAGTATATTTATTTCATTATTTATATAAACAATGCGATCAGAAAGTCGCTGAGAAGTAGTGCTATAAACACTTTGCCCCACCTTTAAGGCTGACTCCATCGAGCTTGCCACCGTGCTTGTAAACCAATAGTCGATACTCGTAATAATAACACGGTTTGCCGCTAAGAACATAAGAAGCACAGGAATGAGCGATAAAAGCACAAAAGAAATCAAAAGACGTGTGCGCAAGCGAGATCCAAAAACTTTTCTTCTTCTTTCCGCAATTAATTTAATAATATTTCTTGCAGCCAGATAAAAAATTACAAGCATCAAAATTGCGTTCACTTGAAGAAGCGCCAGAAAAAACCACGAATCGGAACCAAAGAAAGTAGATTGTCCATAAGTGCTGATAAATACAACCAGAACAAGCACAGCGGCAATGCCAATTTCTCTATTTCTTTGCCTTTTTTCTCTTCTTATTTTTCTGAGTTGTAATTCATCCATTGTGCTCTTTCCTTTTATTGAATTTCAATATCCAATGTATAGGAATCACTTGTGATGTTCCATTCCCAGAAGAAAAGCGTCGTTTCAAGCCATGGCGGCACTGTGGAATGACGCATACCTATATCAAATTGCACATAATATTCAGAAGTGCTTTCAAGAGAGGGCAACGAGTAAAATTCAACAACAATCCGTGAAAACATATTTTTGAATAATTCTTCAAAATTTCGAGATCTTATGGGAACAGCGTTTTCGTCATAGAGGATAAATTCGCGTGTCAGCGCTTCATAACGCAACTGCCAGCCGTGGATATAGCTTTGAATTTCACTGTCGGGCAGTACGGGCACTTCGCTGTAGAGAGTTGCAATGCAGTCAACATTAATACTTGTACCTTCAATAAGTTGTTTTTCCATTTCATCGATACGGGGCAAAGAAAAAAATAATTCTAATTGCAAATTATTTTCAAAATAGTTGGTATTTGAAGATGTTAGCGTAAAAAAAGCTTCTGCATGAGCTTTGTTTTGCACGCAAAAAAAGAACACACAACAAAAGAGAAGCACAAGCAAAGCTCTACACGTGCGTGAATATTTTTCTATATAATTACAAACAGTTATACTTGTATTTTCCACTCTGTTATTATGCCACAAACAGAAAAAATGTGCAAGCGAGATTTTTTTGTACAAAAATTTGTCGTCTTGCAAGTTTTAAAAATTGATTTATTCTATATTTCAGCACGAGGGAAATTTTAAGAAATATTTTTTTGTGCTAAAAATTCTTTTATTATTTTATGGAGGTTTTATGCCTTTGTTCGATTTTGAGTGTAAGACGTGCGGACACGTTTTTGAAGAGCTTATCTTTGATAGTGATGAACGTCCACCGTGTCAAAAGTGTAACTCATCGGAAACAAGATCGAGGGTTTCAGCCCCTTCCCCCTTACATTCAAACCCATTCCCTTATAAAACAAGCGGAAAACCCATGCCTCCTATGCCGGCAAACTTGAATCGCACATGTCCTAATGCAGGCAGTTGCAGTGCAAGCGCAACTATCGGCGGATCAAGTGCGTCAAGCGGCGGTTGAGGAAAATAAAGCATTGATAATCTTCGTGAAAGATTTATAACAGAATTTTAAAATACTACATGTGTATGAAAAATACAAACGGAGAATTTATGAAATTTTCAAAAAAAATGATATCATTTGTAACACTTACAGTTTTAGCCCTTTCAGGCGCACAACCGGCAATGAGTGCTTTGCCGGACTTTGTCGATCTTGCCGAAGAAGCGGGTAGCGCTGTTGTAAACATCAGCACGGAAAGAACCGTCAGCAATAACTTTGGCTCTTTCCCCAACGAAATGTTCCGTGGCTTACCCCCCGGATTTGAAGACTTTTTCCGCCAATTCGATAATTTTGGCAATGGTGAAAGAACACAATCATCCTTAGGTTCCGGCTTTATTATTTCGGAAGACGGTTACATTGTCACAAACAATCACGTTGTTGAAGGTGCAGACAGAGTGTATGTAAACCTTGAAGGGCAAGACGGAGAAGCCGATCAAATTGAAGCGGAAGTTGTGGGCACAGATCCTGAAACAGATCTTGCGCTTTTGAAAGTAGATGTAGACATGGATCTTCCTACTCTTGAATTTGGTGACTCTGACGAAAGTCAAGTCGGCGAATGGGTGCTTGCAATTGGCAATCCTTTCGGCTTGGGGCATACTGTAACAGCAGGAATTGTTTCAGCAAAAGGGCGTAATATCCAGTCAGGTCCTTACGATGACTTTATTCAAACCGATGCCTCTATCAACCCCGGAAATTCAGGCGGTCCGCTTGTGAATATGGACGGTGATGTTATCGGCATCAATACAGCAATTATCGCTTCAGGTCAAGGCATAGGCTTTGCAATCCCCAGTACACAAGCCGAACGCATTATCGAAGCGTTGAGAAACGGCGAAAGTGTTGCCCGTGGTTGGCTTGGTGTAAGTATTCAAGATATTGATGAAAACACAGCTATGGCACTTGGATTGGAACACCCTGACGGCGCACTTATTAGCTCTGTTATGGAAGATGAACCTGCCGATGTTGCAGGTTTAAGAGCAGGCGACGTTATTATTGCCGTGAACGATGAGCCTGTTGAAGATTCTTCCGAACTACTGCAAGCTATCGCAAACATCGCCCCCGGCACAACTGCTCAAATAACCATTATCCGCAACGGTGAGGAAGAAGTTATCGATGCAGTTTTGGGAGAGCGCGAATCACAATCCACAGTGAATAACCAAACGGTAGAAGACGATGAAATCCTTGGTATCAGTGTTCGTGCACTCAACGATCTTGAAAGAGAAGAATATAATCTTGAAAGCGGTGTTATGATTACGAAACTGGATTCAAAGAGTGCAGCTGGAGACAATGGTATGCGTACAGGCGATATCATTATCACCGTAAATCTCACCCCAATAAACACCCCCGAAGAACTTACTGAAATTGTTTCAACGCAAGGTGTTGAGCGCGGTGCAGTATTCATTAATGCTATGAGAAATGGGCAAGAATTCTCTCTTGCAATCCCCGTTGAAGAAGAATAGAATTAACCCAATATAGAACTTATAAGGAAAGACCATAACATTCTAATAATAATGAGTTAAATGTTATGGTTTTTCCCTCGTACATTAAACAGTATATATGAAAATTATTACCCGCAGATAAACAAATGAACAACTTTCCCCTACGAAAAACAACTCATGAATTAGAGCTTAAACATAAGTCAAGCTCTCTTTTTTTAGGCGCACACCACCCTATCCGTGTGCAGAGCATGCTCAACACAAAAACACACGATATCGAAAAATCTTGCGAGCAAATTCAAGCCCTTGTTGATGCAGGCTGTGAAATAATCCGCCTTGCCGTGCCTGACGATAAATCCGCAAAAGCTCTAAAATCTATAAATGATTTTTCGCCTGTACCTCTTATTGCAGATATTCATTTTGATTATCGCTTAGCAATTAAAGCGCTTGAAGCAGGTTTTAGCGGATTACGCATAAATCCGGGAAATATTGGCGAGGATAAAAACATTGATATATTGGCAGATTGCGCAAAAGCACATAATGCAGTTATACGAGTAGGCGTGAACAGCGGTTCAGTAGAAAAAAATATTTTAACCAAATACGGGAAACCTTGCCCCGAAGCATTAGTGGAAAGTGCACTCTATCATGTGCGCTTACTTGAAAAAAGAAATTTTGAAAATATAAAAATCTCACTAAAATCAAGCTCAGTAGTCGAAACAATTCAAGCCTATACACAAATTTCAACACAAACACATCACCCTTTGCATATCGGCGTTACGGAAGCAGGAACAAAATTCAGAGGTACCGTCTACTCCTCTGTTGGGCTTGGAAGCTTGCTTGCTCTGGGCATTGGCGACACTATGCGCGTTTCACTCACAGCAGATCCGGTAGAAGAAGTGAAAGTTGCCTACGAAATTTTAAAAGCTCTGGAACTGAGAAAACACGGAGTAGAGATTATTTCTTGCCCGACCTGCGGCAGAACGGAAGTCGATTTGATAGGACTTGCAGAAAAAATAGAAAGAATGTATAAAGATTGTTCAGCGCCGATAAAGATTGCGGTAATGGGTTGTGTTGTGAACGGGCCCGGCGAAGCAAAAGAAGCTGATATCGGTATTGCAGGCGGAAAAAACAAGGGGCTTATTTTCAAAAAAGGTAAGGTGATTCACTCCCTACCCGAAAGCGAACTCCTTGAAGTGTTTAAAAAAGAAGTTGATTTATTGATAGAGGAAGTTAACAGGGATAGTAGTCGCCTCCGGCGGGGCTCAAGGGGGTAACCCCCTTGAGAAACCCTATAAAGGGGATAAATTATAAAAAATAACAGATTGCTGGAAGTGCCCTCATTGATAAGGTTTCCAAAGGAGATTATCTCCTTTGGCCCCGCCGGAGGCGAATCATATACCTGTCACCATCCTATCAAAAAATAAAAAAGGAAAAAAAATGCGTTTTAGTAAGTATTACATCCCCACACTTAAGGAAGCTCCGAACGATGCGGAAGTTATCAGCCACAAATTATTATTGCGCGCGGGCATGATACGCAAGTTATCTTCGGGCATTTATTCATGGTTACCACTTGGTTTACGCACGCTGGAGAAAGCTTCGGCTATTGTGCGTGAAGAAATGAATAATGAAGATGCGCTTGAAGTGCTTTTACCGACAGTGCAA
>CAYJPB010000054.1:8153-13390 GCA_964371955.1 uncultured Desulfovibrionaceae bacterium
GATTTGTGGATTGAGTCTGAACGTTGGCAATACTACGGCAAAGAATTATTGCGTTTTAAAGACAGACACGAAAGGGATTTTTGCTTAGGCCCTACGCATGAAGAAGTTATCACTGATTTGATTCGCCATGAAATACGCTCCTATAAACAATTACCTGTGAATTTATACCAAATACAGACAAAATTCCGTGATGAAATTCGCCCTCGTTTTGGGCTTATGCGCGGACGTGAGTTTTTGATGAAAGATGCGTATTCATTTGATAAAGACGATGCAGGCGCTGATGTTTCTTACGGAAAAATGAGAAATGCGTATAATGCAGTTTTCTCAAATATGTCGCTTAATTATAGAATGGTTGAGGCGGATTCGGGCTCAATCGGCGGCTCTTTCTCGCACGAATTTATGGTTCTCGCACAAACGGGTGAGGACACAATCGCTTCGTGTACGGCACACCCTGCGTGCCAATGGGCTTCAAATACCGAACGCTCTCAAGTGATTTTCAATGGTTCGCCAACAACCGAACCATGCCCTTATTATAAGGAAGTGCATACGCCGAATGCGCATACAATTGAAGAAGTGTGTGCGATGATGGAAGTTGCGCCGGAACAAACCATCAAAACTTTGCTTATTGCCGCCGATGAAAAAGTTGTGGCTATTTTAGTGCGTGGCGACAGGGAAATGAATATCGTCAAGGTGAAAAATTTGCTCGACGCCAAAGAAGTGCGTATGGCATTCACACACGAAGTTGAAGAAGCAACACAGGCAAAAGTTGGCTTTGCAGGGCCTGTTGGGCTTTCCATTCCCGTTTATGCGGATAATGAATTGATGGCGGCAACGGGTTACGTTGTTGGGGCGAATAAATCCGATACCCACTATAAAAACGTGGATTTAAAGAGAGATTGCACAATCACTCAATACAGTGACTTGCGCCTTATCACAGCCGATGACCCCTGCCCTAAGTGCGGCGCGCCTATACGCTTGGAAAAAGGTATTGAAGTTGGGCATATTTTCAAGCTCGGTACAAAATACAGTGAAAAACTCAAAGCGACATTCATTGACGAGAACGGACAAGAAAATCTTATGATTATGGGATGTTACGGAATAGGCGTTTCTCGTGTGGTTGCGGCATGTATTGAGCAAAATCACGACGAGGGAGGCATTGTGTTTCCTCCACCGCTTGCACCTTTCACAATTGCGCTTTTGAATTTAGATATTGAAAACGCACAAGTCAATGAAAAAGCAGAAGAAATTTATGCGTATCTGAAAAGTCAAGGCTATGAAGTTTTGTACGACGACAGAAAAGAGCGTGCAGGCATTAAGTTCAAAGATGCTGATTTAATTGGTATTCCCGCACAAGTTATTATTGGCTCGAAAAATCTTGCGAATAATCTTATTGAAGTGAAAAACCGCAAGACAAATGAAAAGCAAACCTTAGCGGCTGATTCCTTCACAGAAGCTTTTGCAGGTTTCTACGCAAGCGTTTTGGATTCTTGGAAATAATGGATAATATCCGCATACATTCCGTTTCTGAACTCACACAAGTTATCAAGCGCACACTTGAACACTCCTTTCCCTATGTTCGGGTGAAGGGCGAAGTGACAAATTTGAGCAGAGCAAGTTCAGGGCATATTTATTTTTCATTAAAAGATGAAAATGCCCTGCTTCCTTGCGTGTGGTATAAAAATCAGCAAAAAGATGTCACATTCGATCAACTCACGGGAGAAGTTTACGACGAACCAATCCCCTCACTCGCACATACCCTAGAACAGGGCGATCAAATGATTTTCTCCGGTTCTCTCAATGTGTATCCCCCACGAGGGGCGTATCAATTTATTGTAGACAATGCCGAAGAGTTGGGTAAAGGAAGCTTACATAAAGCATTTGAAGCATTGAAGAAAAAACTTTTTGCACTTGGTTGGTTCAACACAGAGCATAAGAAAAATCTTCCGCAAAATCCCAAAAAAATTGCTGTGCTCACCTCCCCACAAGGAGCTGTTATTCACGACTTTTGTCGCATTGCCAATCAATACGGACTTTCTTCCTCAATCCGTATTTATCCGATTGCGGTGCAAGGCAGTGAAGCTGTGCCGACAATTGTACAAGCATTTCAAAAGGTTCATAAGGATAATTGGGCAGAAGTTATTGTGCTTATTCGTGGAGGCGGTTCGCTTGAAGACTTATGGGCTTTTAATGAAGAGGAAGTGGCAAAAGCGATATTTGAATCACAACTCCCTGTTATTACAGGCATTGGACACCAAGTAGATATAAGCATTGCCGACTATGTGGCAGATGTTTCTGCGGCAACTCCCTCGCATGTGGTTTCACATTTGTGGAAAGAAAAAGATGTCTATGCACAAATTATAGATGAATTGCAGGAAGAACTTGAAGAGCTTCTCGCTCGCAATTTCAAGCAAAAAGAAGAAAAATTATTTTCAGCCATGCGCAATCTTTCGCTTTTATCACCCGAAAAAAAATTACTTCTCCAAGAAGAAAATTTAGCGAATAAAGTTGCACGTCTACACGCTTCATCACGTATAATCCATGAAAAGGAACGTGCCTTGCAATATATTTTGCAAACATTTACTCCATTGCTTGAAAAAAAATTGCTGGATAAAACGCAAAATCTCAATCATACAAGATCTCTGTTGGAAGCGCATAATCCTTATATGCCGCTTGAAAAAGGCTATGCTCTTGTATATGAAAAAGAAGAAGCGCAAGAAAATCTTATCACCTCAGCGCATATTTTACAAAAAAAATCCGAAGCACAACTTGTGCTTGAATTTAAAGACGGAAAGAATATACTCAATTCACAAACCATTCAAACTATCAAAAAGGAAACAGTATGAAATTAATTTCTCTTATGAAATCAAGCATTTTCACCCTTGTTGCGCTTATGCTTATTTCAAGCTATGCGCACGCAGCGCCTGAAATTATTGTGCCCACACATGCAAACCAAGGTTCTGCAATATTGCTTGAATTGCCTAATCTTGACAATTCCCACGGAAAAATCACCGTGCATTGGCTCGATAAATTTATGGAGCTTTACATAGATTCAAATGGCGTTCATCAACACGCTTCCATCTATCTTCCCATGCCTTACGATGCGACTGAAAGCCAAACTTTAACCATATATTTTGGGAACGAAACTGTGTCTCGAGTGATTCACCCTGTCGGCGTTACGTGGAGGCAAAGCACACTTAGCGTTGCCCCAAGTTATGTTGCACCTCCTGCTGAAGCACAAGCACAAATTGAAAGAGACAGAGTGACAAATGCCAACGTCATCGGCACATACACCATGGCAAATACGCTTGACGACAGAGCGCTTCTCCACCCAACCGATACCATTATCACTTCTGAATACGGTGTTCAGCGTGTATATAACGGCTCTTTGCAATCAGTCCACAGAGGCGTTGACTTCCGTGGAAATGAAAATACACCTATTCACGCAATTGCCGCTGGGCGTGTTGTCACGGCACAACCACAATATTATCTTGGAAATGTTGTCTATATCGATCATGGGCAAGCTTCTTATTCAATCTATGGACATATGACGAGAATTGCCGTACAAGAAGGCGATTGGGTTGAAGCCGGTGATGTTCTTGGAGTTTGTGGCGCAACAGGCAGAGTGACAGGACCGCACTTACACCTCAGCCTTACTTTGCAAGGGCACAGCATAAATGCATTGCCTTTATTGCCACCATCGCCTGATATGTAATGCAGCTATCAAAGAAAATATCAATTGAAATGACAAAGTTATTATAATTTTGTCATTTCTTTTTTATTGCGCAATCCTGTAATTCGGGCAAAGCACCGCCTGCTATAGCCCACAAATACAAAGCCGCAACCGATGCATGGGGAGAATAACGTTTGCGGTATTTTTCAAAAAGTGCGGGACTTATTTCTTTGTGGCGGTAGAGCATACGCATACCACGCACAATTGCCAAATCCCCATAGCTTAAAATATTTTGTCTTTGCATAGAAAAAGTCATCAGCATTTCCGCAGTCCACACTCCAATACCTTTATGCGCTGAAAGAGCTTTTATTATTTCATCATCTTCCATGTCGTGCAAAGCATGAATGTCGAAATTCTTATCCACAATCGATTGTGCAAAAGCTTGCATATATTCAGCTTTACGGTGAGATACGCCAATTTTTTGTAAATCATCTTTAGGGATATTTGCCACACTGTGCGGTGTCACTTCTTCAAGCAGTTCCTCTAATCTCTTACATATTGTGGCCTGAGCAATGGTTGAAATTTGCTGTCCTATAATGCTTTGCATGGTTGCTGTGAATAAATCGGGCGTGACAGTACGCTCAATCATGCCGATTCTTTCAATAGCCTCGCCGAGTTTCTTGTCTTTCTTCTTAAGATAGTCGGTTTCTTTTTTTCCGTATTCAAAATACATGATACCACCTAGCCTGATTTATTCCGACAAGCTTTGAGAAGCAACATTGCTTTCGGCGGCTTGATGTGTAGGCGCTTCAATTAATGAGGTTTCACCCACTTCATATTCTTGTGATACACCCATGCGCATATGCGTGACAATAGAGCCCGCTGTTCCGCTTCTGCTTGCAATAAGTTGCGTTTGCAGTGGATACCTGTTCGTGTTTGTAACCAATAAATAGTAATATTTTGCCGCGGCTTGAGATGCAGGCGTTGTAAGAGAAAACAAGATTATCCAGTCTTCACTGCCGTCGTTGTTCCAGTCCATTTTGGCAATAAGCTCGCAAGAAACACGATCCGCACCTTGCGTATAAGAAAATGATGTATTTGTGATAGTCACGTTTGTAGGCGAAAGTTCAGCAAAAGAAGAAGGATTCATAAGTGAATTTTCATAATGAAATGAAGGATCGAGATGATGATAAAGAGTATCGCCGACATTTAAGTTTGGTAAAGCAACAACAGGTTCGTACCAATAATTATTTTCATCGGTAAAACCCAAGTGTTGTAATTGCGCGGGTATTGCCGCCGCAAGTAAACGAAATTGCGCACTGTCTACAGGTGTAATGGTTTTTTGCCCCGTGCTTACACAACCATTCAGAACAATGAGTGTGATGAGTATACATAGTTGTTTCATAATATTTTCTTTTTGTAGTGTAGATTGTTTCTCTTCATCTTTTCTTAAGATTTTTTGTACAGCTTTCTTCAAAGCTTGTCAATGTTATCAAAGCTTGAGTACAGGGTTAACGCAAGAAAAAAATGGTAAGAAATTCGAGAGGGGGAAAACCCGCCTTGAAAG
>CAYJPB010000055.1:0-504 GCA_964371955.1 uncultured Desulfovibrionaceae bacterium
AACACCTAAATCACCGCGAGCAACCATAACAACATCTGTTTCTTGAAGAATTTCTTCTAAATTTTCAACAGCATTGTGTCTTTCAAGTTTTGCGACAATCGGAAGGTTTTTGCCGTGACCTTTCAAAAGTTCACGCATTTGACGAACATCGTCAGCTGTTTGCACAAATGAAATGGCAACAGCATCAACTCCAAGTGAAATACCGACTTGCAAGTCATCTTTATCTTTTTGCGTAAGCGCGGGAAGAGCAATGGCTTTGCCGGGAAGAGCAAGCCCTTTCTTTGAAGTGATCAAGCCTGAACCGAGAGCGGTAAGAGAAAAACGATGCTCTTCAAGCTTTGCTTCTACAACAAATTGTAAACCACCGTCAGCAAGAACAAGCTTATCTCCTTCAACCAAGCTATCGAGAATAGGGTAGTTGTCGAAAGGAAGGCAAGGGGCATTATCAGTAGTGCAGGCTTGAGGAGCAAGAATAAGCTTATCATTTTCTGCTACTTGCAATGT
>CAYJPB010000055.1:514-13086 GCA_964371955.1 uncultured Desulfovibrionaceae bacterium
AAGCATGCCTATACGAATTTTTCGGCCTGAAAGATCTTGCATGATGGTGAGTGGAATTTCAATTTTTGCTTCCACTGCACGAATGTTATTCACAAGTTCTTGAAAAAATTCAACATTTCCGTGTGAAAAGTTGAGGCGAAACACTCTTACTCCTGCAAGAGCAAGTCTTTCGATGGTTTCAATTGATTGTGAAGCGGGGCCAAGTGTCGCAACTATTTTTGTACGCATATTTTTTTCCTTTAAATGTTTGTTTTATAGTTAGTATAAATTACTTTTTTACAATAAAATAAGTGGATTATTAGATTTTATGGTAGATACTTGTTCCTTTATAGTGAATCATTTTAAATTGGTCAGCAACATTTTGCAATGTTTCTGAATGTCCGATAACAAGAGTGCCATCATCTTCTAAATTGTTGTAAAAAGCGTTCACAACATTTGCACGCACGTCATCGTCGAAATAAATGATAACATTTCGACAAAAAACCACTTGAGATTTCTCTACTTTTGATGTCATTGAGGCATCATTAAGGTTAATTTGTCCAAACTTTATCAATTTTTTTAAATTTGGCTTTATGTGGAACATATTGTCTTTTTCAGTGAAGTAGGTTTTAATATATTCCTTAGGTGTTGTTCTTAATGCATAATCTCCATAAATGCCTTCTTCCGCAACTTTCAGCATTGCCGGCGAAAGATCGTTGGCAGTTATTTTTATATCCCATGCAGAAAGATTACTTTTAAGCATTTCTGAAAGCATTATGGCAAATGTATACGGTTCTTCACCGCTTGAACAACCGGCTGACCATATACGGATTTTTCTTTTGGTTTTATTTTGTTCGATTATTTTTTCAAAAATTTCCTTTTGCACGGTTTCGAGTTGTGGAATATTTCTAAAAAATGAAGTTTCGTTTGTTGTCATTTGCTCATAAAATTTATTGAGCTCAACTTTAGCGGAATCTTTTGTTTTGAGATATTTGAGGTATTCGCTGTAAGAGTTGAGGTTTAATTCACGCAAGCGAGGTGTGAGCCTGTTTTCGAAAAGATATTTACGAGAATCGGTGACATAAATTCCGCTTTGTTCGTAGAGAAATTCGCGCAATTGAGTAAATTCGGCACTGGAAATTTCAGAAGGATTGCCTTGTTTTTGCCCACTTGCTGGAATCGGTGTTTCGGGTAAATTTTTCTGTTCTGAAACGCGTGTGCTTGTGAACGTGCTTGCAGTCACTGTTGTTCTTGGAGTTTGTGTTGTGCTTCGTGCTGTTGCAGCTACAGTAGAAGAGCTCGGCATGCTTTGCGTGCTTGTTGTTCTTGTTGTGCTTAGGGGAGTTGTTGCTTTTGTATTGTTTACGGCGCTTGTAGATGTCGCAAAAGTTGAAGTTACAGGGCTTGCAGTAGGTTTTGCAAGTATTGATGAAGTATTTTCGTTTGTTCTTGTTATGGGAATTGAGGTTTGCGTCGATCTTATTGAAGAACTAATCTCTTCAGGTTTTGAAATACTTGTATCACGAATTGGAGTTTTCTTTTGCTCGGTTTCAACAGCTGTTTTTTTCACAGTACTTTCAACTGTAGCACCGGGATTTTGTTTTACTTCTTCTTGTTGCTCTGCTGTATTTTGAGCGGGGCTTTTGTACGTCCCTTTTTGCATAGAGCGAAAAGTTGTTTGTTTTTGTGTCGGAGTTGTTTTTTTAGGAAGGTTTAATGTTTTTGGTTTAACATTGTCGAATGGATTATTTGGCGTGAGGAAGCTTGAATTTTCAGTAGTACCGACATTTGGTTTAAGAAAATTGTTTTCTGATTTGTTTTGATCATTTGTGTCGCTCATTGTACACCCCTCGTTTAAACCCTATAGTATGAACTATTTATATAAGGCACTAATTATGGCTTGGGCTATATTGTCCAAGCTTTTTATTTCATTGGCTAGTCCTGCATCTACAGCTGCTTTGGGCATGCCGTACACCACACAAGATTCTTCGTCTTGCGCAATAATAACTCCACCTTTTTCTTTAAAAGTTTTTAATCCCACAACGCCGTCACTGCCCATTCCCGTCATGATAACTCCGAGTGAGTGAGCGGAAAAATGGGAAAGCCCATCGAATAAAACATTTGCAGAAGGTTTATATAATTCTGTTGTAGGTTCTTCGGAAATGCGGATATAAGGAAGCGTACCTTTAGTGGTGAATCCCATATGCGCACCTCCCGGAGCAATATACGCCGTACCCAATTGAACTTTTTCACCGTCTTCTGCTTCTTTTACACGTATCTTACATAAGTTATCGAGTCTTTGCGCAAAAGCTTTAGTGAAGGAAGCCGGCATATGTTGTGCGATAAGTATTGCGGCAGGAAAATCGTCAGGAAATTGCATAAGCACTTGTTGAATTGCAGGCGGACCACCTGTGGATACTCCGATACCCACAATATTGCGCCTGAGCGGCTTTGCGGGTAATGAGATAACTTTAGGGCTTTCTGTTTTAGCAAGTGGTGCAGTAGCCGGTTTTGCAGTGGTTGTTGTGCAGCTTGTCCCAAAAGTTTTTGTAGCACTTGTGCTTTGCGCACTTGGGCGAGAAGAAAGCGTGCTTGTTTGTGTGCTCCCAAGTGTTGTACTTGGCTTAGTTGGTGATGTTGGAGCAGTTTTTGTTTGTGAAAATTTGTGGCGCATATACTTTGCGCGTCTGCTCACATGTTGGATTTTTTGGCACAATTCTTCTTGCAAATTTTTTGTAGAAAAAGAGCTGTCTGTGTATTTAGGGATAAAGTCAAGCGCGCCTAAGTCAAGAGCCCTAAATGTTGCTTCTGCACCGGCAGTGGTGAGTGAACTTACCATAAGAACAGGGGTTGGCATTGTTTTCATCAATTCTTCAAGCATTGTCAAGCCGTCCATGATAGGCATTTCAATGTCTAAAGTGATGATATCGGGGCTGAGTTTTTGCACCATATCCAAGCCTTCACGTCCATTTTTTGCTTGCCCAACAATTTCAACATCGGGACAGTCTGCCAAAAGACGAGCAATTGTGTTTCTCATAAAAGAAGAATCGTCAACAATAAGCACTTTTATCATAAATATTATCCTTTGTATATTGTGAACCTCACACAGAAAAATACGATATACTCTTTCATAAAAATTGCAAGAATTTAATTTTTTACATTAATTGAAGATTTTCTTAATTTTTTTCTATACATTATGAGCTGTTTTAGCAATGTAGAGAACATATACATCTTTAGCGCCCGCGTGAAGAAGGGCTTGGCTTGCAGCGTGAAGAGTGGCGCCCGTAGTACACACATCGTCAAAAAGAAGAAATGTTTTATGCATGGCTTGTGATGTATCTGCCACAAAAACATTTTGCGCGTTTTGTAATCTTTGCGCGCGACTGAGGCTTGACTGAGCTTTCGTGTGCACTGTTTTTTGTAAAATAGAGGTATTATAGGGAAAACCGTCAGTTTTATTGAGGTGTTTTGCTATCTCAATGCATTGATTATAACCTCGATGCAGTAGTTTCTTTGTATGCAAAGGAATAGGAACAATTGCATCAAAGTGCGGAAATGTGTAGACAAGCGGGCGAACTATATCGGCCAGAAGATGGAGGTAAAGAAGATTGTTATAGAACTTTGCTTCTTGGATAACTTTTTGTAATTCATTTTCATATATATTATAAAAACGCAGTTCACTCCATAAGGGGGGCGGATTTTCACATTCTTTGCATGTTGTTGTAGGTGGATTACCTTGTAAGGGAAGAATTTCGCCACATTTCATGCAATAATCTGTTTTGATGGGTTTAAAAACTTTTGTGCACTTTTCGCAAATCCCGTACATTACATCTTTTGAATTATACGGTTCTTCGCATATGGCACAACGTTTTTGCAAACATATGTTTTTGAGTTCGGATAGAAATACATAAGGCGAAGAAAGCATTTTTATGTACCAAAGTTTAGTGAAATACTATTCATAAATTCACTCACTTTTTCTTGCGCATTTTGTGAATTATGAAAATCGTCTTTTTCTTCCAATCCAAACAAGCAAAGACTTTGTTCAAATTGTGCGCCAATGAGAGGTGCGAAATATTTGAGTGTTAAATCCAAGCCTAAACTGAGTTTTTCCCCCTTTTCTCGTGCACATACATACACTGCATAAAATTTTTTATCAATGTTATGCTCTGTGTACCAATATTTTTGGCTTCTGTCGATAAATGCTTTGAGCTGGCTTGGAGCGTGATAAAAATAAATAGGTGTGACAAGAATTATATTATCGGCTTCACGACATGCTTCAAATAAAAAATGCGCATCATCTTTAACATCGTGCACACATGCGGAATTTGTTTTACAATACTTGCAATCAGTACAATGGTTTATATTATAGTCTGATAAAAAAAGCACGCCCGACATAGCTGTCTGAGCGTGCAAATGAGTTTCAAAATAATCCTTAATACATTGAGCGACAGAAGCAGAGTTCCCCTTCTTCTTTGGAGAAGCGGAAATAATAAGACTGTTTTTCATGTCAATTCACCGTAAGTGTGATTAAGATCCGGAAATATCTTCGCCTTCTTCTTGCCTGCTTTTACAGCTAATGCAGAGAGTTGTAACCGGTCTTGCCTTAAGGCGAGGAACACCGATATCTTCACCACATTCTTCACATTCGCCGTATTTTCCTTCATCAATTCTATTTAAAGCTTCATTGATTTTGCGAATGAGGCGACGTTCTCTGTCTCGTATACGTAAAGTAAACGATCTGTCAGATTCAGCTGTTGCTCTGTCGGCCGGATCCGGAAAAATCTCAGCACTACCGTTTAAGTCTTCAATGGTTGAGTCACCTTTCTGATGCGCTTCCTCAAGCATTGTATTGAGAAGTTTAGTAAAAAAATGTAAATCTTGCGCTTCCATTATGAACCTCCGTAGCAGATGATATGTCTGTTTTCGTGTAGTCAGAAGAGTTGTGAGCGAAAGATACCTTAGTCTATTTCATTTGTAAAGAATTATTTTATTGAAAAAATAAAATTTTCACGTTACACCTCCCCCCTCAAATTTTTGTCAGCACACTCTCTTGCAATTTTTTTGAAAAAGAGCTATAGTTTGTTTGCTTAAGGAGGTTAAACATGATATATCCACATATTTTTGATTCTTTGGAAACTCCTGTATTTGTAACAGATGTTGAAAAAATTCGTGCAAATGTAGCAATACTTGACAGCGTGCAACAAAGAACGGGCGCGAAAATACTACTCGCACTCAAAGCGTATGCGCAATATTCAACTTTTGCCGATATTTCAAATGCGTATAATGGCAAGCTACACGGTTGTTGCGCATCTTCTGTGTATGAAGCAAAGCTGGCTAAGGAAGAGTTTAAAGGCGAAGTACATGCCTTTGCCGCTGCTTTTTCTCGCAAAGATATTGACGAAATTTTACCTTTGTGCGACCATATTGTTTTCAACTCTTTCAATCAATTACAAATGTATATACCTCTTGTGCAAGAATATAATGCAAAGCACGGTACAAATATTGAGATTGGACTGAGGATTAACCCCGAACATTCAGAAGGCACGCACGAAATTTATGACCCATGCTCAACAATTTCACGCCTTGGTATAAGAAAAAAAGATTTTCGTTCCGACTTGCTTGAGCATGTGAGCGGACTACATTTTCATACACTCTGTGAGCAAAATTCCGATGCTTTGGAACGTACTCTCAATGCAGTTGAACACCTCTTTGGAGAGTATATGCACTCTATGAAGTGGATAAACTTCGGTGGCGGACATCATATCACGCGTTCCGATTATGATATTGACTTATTGTGCGCATGCATTGAAAGAGTGCAAAAAAAATATAATGTCGATGTTTACTTAGAACCCGGTGAAGCAGTTGCGCTTAACGCCGGTTATCTTGTCACAACCGTGCTTGATATAGTCAATGCCGATATTCCTACAGCAATACTGGACTGCTCTGCTGCGTGCCATATGCCGGACGTGATAGAAATGCCCTACACACCGCATGTATTTAAAGCGTCTATTCACCAAAATCTTATGCCTATCACAGAAACAACCTATAGGTTGGCAGGGAAATCTTGCCTTGCAGGGGATAGCATTGGCGTGTATACTTTCACAGAAAAATTAGAAATAGGCACAAAAATTGTCTTCAAAGATATGGCGATTTATTCAATGGTGAAAACAAATACTTTTAATGGAATCGCCTTGCCAAGCATAGCCCGTTACGAAAACAATGCTGTCACAATAGACAAAGTTTTTGACTACGACGATTTTAAGTGTAGGCTGTAAATGCAACTTGTCTTAAACTCCACGCTATTCAAATTTAAAAAAATTTCTATGTGATACCAATAGATTATAAATCTTATATATTCAATGGATCTGTTAGGGTTTGCAAAGGGGCTTAGCTCCTTTGCCCCCGCCGGAGGCGAATATAATTCTTGTCAACATCATTTTAGTAAAAATGTAAATCGAAATGGCGTACTCGCGAGGCTGATGAAAAACTATTAATTTTCTATAGCTTTTAGATATACATTTTCAACACTTTGCGCAAAATTTTGTGTGGAGTATTTCTGCACGCTTTCCTTTGCACATTCTTTGATGTTTGAATGGTTAATGCTTTCTAAGAGTTTATGGGCATTTGCAGTAAATTCTTCAAAAGTAGTGAAGAAAAAGCCATTACGATCGGGCAAAAGCACATCATCAAGGCAAATGTCGTATTTGCAGAGTAAAGGTGTGGAATTTGCAAGAGCTTCAATGTAGGTAAGTCCTTGCGTTTCGCTTGTGGAAGCAGAAGTAAAAATATCTCCGAGTTGGTAGTATTTATACACTTCCTCACGAGGAATCATACCTGTGAAGCGCACTTTGTCTTCAATCTTCAATTCTTTAACTTTTTTTTGTAAATCCTCAAGGTAGGGGCCTCCGCCGGCGATAAGTAACAGCCACGAGTCGTCAACAGGTTTTGCAAAATACTCTAAGAGGCAGTCAATATTTTTTTCTTTGGCAATGCGCCCGAGAGAAAGAAAAATCTTCTTTTCATCGCCAATATTTAAACTTTTTTTCAGAGCTTGTTTTTCACTTGTGTCAAGAATGGGAAAGTTTAAGCGAATACCTGTGGGGATTATGCTGATAGGCGTCTTAAAACCATACTCGATAAGCATTGTTTGAATTTTTTCTGTAGGTGCAATGATATGCTTGATGGGTTTTAAAATAAAACCTAACACAAAAGCAACAAAAGATTTGCCCATGCTTTTCGGTAAAAAAATGTAATGCGTATAATCTTCATAAGAAGTATGGTATGTGTGCACAATGGGAACAGAGAGCGCTTTTGCAATTTTTTTTGCAAAAAGCATGGTTGTGAACTCGCTCTGGGTATGTATAATATCCGGCTTCCACTCTAGAATAGAAGCGTAAAATTCTTTATCAAAACTAAAAGAAACATAGGCATCGGGGTAGATTTTATCTATACTCATTGCTTTATTGCAGTACACAGAATTTTCAAAAGATTTTTGCTTTGAAAGTGTGAGCACTCGCACATCGTGCCCTCTTTCTTTTAGAGCATCACAAAGAGTAGAAGTTGAAGTAACTACACCGTTTATAAGGGGAAGATACAATTCGGTGACAAGCAATATTTTCATATAACATACGCCAAAATTACTTTATACGCCAAACAACCAATGCCATACCCGATAATTATGCCCACTAAGACATCGCTGGGGTAATGCACGCTAAGATAAATCCGTGAAAGACAAATCAAAAGAGCAAGAGGAAACACAAAGAAAAATAAAGGGCTACTCGCCAAATAAAGAATTGTGGCAACCAAGGAAGAAGAGCACGCATGCCCTGAAGGAAAGGAATAATCTCTGTGCTTTTTGACAAGCTCAGAAAAGTCTGACTGAAGATTCGGGCGAGAGCGAGCAAAAAGCTTTTTTAATGTCATATTGCAAATAAGCACATGTACACAAAGCCCCAAAAAAATTGCATAGGCTAAAGGGCGAACATTAAAAGGCGAATACATCATAAAACCCATAAGAACAATCCAAACAAAGCCTAGATTACCCAATGTTGAAGCAATGCGCATAACGAAATCAAGTTTTCTTGTTCTCAGCCTGTTTTGTACAAACCACAGAAAGTCATATTCCAGCTTCTGCATGCGATAGAAAGAGCTATATAAAATGTTAATCATAATTCTCCTTCTTAAAAATTGTCCTGTAATTTGTTTTTTGCATGTAAGCAGATTAACATTTTAACAAAAATCTGTCAATATGTCTTAAACATTATAACAATTCTAGAAAGAATAAAAATTAATCATTGTTTACAGAGTATTGAAAAAAACGATTTATTCTAACAGCAATAATTGTAACTTTGTTGTAACCGAAATTTAACACAATTGTTGCAATGGAAAAAAATAGAGGCTTAAGACATTGCCCCGTATAATTATTTATACGGAAAAAGGACTTCACAAGAGAAAAAAATGATGTATATATAAACAGCTAATTTGAATTAAAAATTTTTTGGAGTACCCATGAATACAAAATTATATATTGCATTGCTTTTGTGTTTCACTTTGTTTACCGGATTTGCGCAATCTGCCAAAGCAGAAAACAATGTCACCGTATTAGAAAATGGTTTACGCGTCCTTGTGGTGGAGGATAATCGTTTTCCGCTTGTGTCTGTGCGCCTGTACGTAAATGCGGGGGCAGCGTATGAAAATCCCGAACAGGCAGGCCTAAGTCACTTATTGGAGCATATGGTTTTTCACGGAACGCCTACTCGCCCCGGTGATTCTTTAGTGTATGAAATTGAATCTGTCGGCGGAATGTTCAATGCGTACACCTCAGCAGACGAAACTGTCTATTTTACGGAACTTCCCTCTTCCGAATGGAGGCGCGGCATGGACGTAGTTGTCGATATGGCGTTCAACCCCACGCTTGACCCTGAAATCTTGGAAGAAGAAAAAAGGGTTGTTTATGCTGAAATGGGGCAAACAGGCGAAAGCCCCGAAGACAGAATGTATGACGAAACATTGCTTAATGCTTTTGCGGGCACTCCCTATATGCACGGCGTACTCGGCACAGAAGAAACAGTTACTTCAATAAGCGTAGAAGATATGCGAGCCTATATGGCACAATATTACAATCCACAGAATATGCTTCTTGTTGTTGTGGGTGATGTGCAAAAAAATGAAGTCATTCAAGAAGCGCAAACTCTTTTCTCACATTATGAAAATACCACAACACAAACCTTTCCAAGTAGTATAGAGCTTCCGCTGTACACTGAAGCTCAGTTGAGAATTGCCGAAAGCCCTGCAAGTAAGGTGCTTATCAATATCACATTTCCAACCATCCCACATTTTAACGATGCAGCACGTGCTGTAGATCTTTTTACCATGATTTTAGGCGGAATGGATACTTCTTTTCTTGTGCGTAAATTTGAAAGAGAGCATAGACTTGTCAACGATATCAGCGCGTACAATTACGATTATGGAAGATTGGGCATGATTTTTATCAGTGTTGATTTGGAAGTTGAGCAAGTTGAAGAGTTTTGGCAAGAATTTGTCACAACCCTTGCAAATCTTTCACATGAAGATTTCACTGAAGAGCAGCTAGAAACTGCAAAGTTTTTCTTCACAACGTATTTGCAGGAAAGAAAAAGCACAATCGGCGGATATGCAAGCCTTTTGGGTAGTATGGAATTTTATTATCCAGGCGAATTTGCCCTCGATAACTACCTTCATGGCATAGAGCAAGTAGAACTGGACGACATACAAGAAACCATAACTTCGTGGATTAATCCTTATAATATGTCAATTACTGTTCTTGCTCCCGAAGAAGTAATTGAGAATAATCAATTGCCTGACTTCCTTGAAGTTGTGGAAAATGAATGGACACAAAATGCAGAACAATCGACAATCGTTCATCAAAGTAGTGAAGATTTTGATTTTGGCGAATTCAATAGTGCAATTACAGAAAGAAGTGAAGAACGCGTAGTGTTGGAACTTGCAGAGGGTTCAACAATTATCCTCTTGCCCGATGATACAATGCCTTTTGTTTCCGCAGAACTAAGACTTTTAGGTGGTGATGGACTTGTTTCATCCGAAGAGCAAGGTTTGCCTTTTGTTGTGTCTTACATGCTTAATGAATCAACCGAAAGTATGGATAGAGAAGAATTTTCCGCATATCTTTCAGAGAGATATCTCTTCATTTTTGCCGAAGCTCGCAGAGAAAGTTTCTCTGTTACACTTGAAGCCCCCACACAATACCTTGAAGAAGGGCTTGAGCAATTTTTTGCAGTTATAGAAGAGCCTGCGTTCGATGAAAACGATTGGAATAATGCGCACCCCATTTTAATAGCTTCTGCAAGAGATATGGAAGAATCTCCCGACAATCTTCTGTACCGTGAAATGATGCCTACACTCTATTCATCTGACAGTCCTTATGGTTACAGATCAAACGGCACTTTAGAAAATATAGAAAACATTGAATTGCAACAAGTGCGTGACTTGTGGGAAATACAAAAAGCTCAACCATGGATATTGACAGTTGCCGGTGATTTTGATTTTCAGGCAATTCTCGACTTTGCAAAGCTTTTACCCTTAAATCATAATCCTATCACTTTGCTTGATGCTCCTCAAATGAATGAAGAGCGAGATAGAGAATTTACCCTTGAAGGCAGTAATCATGATTATATCCTACAAATGTTCCCAACAGTTCCTTATACGCACGAAGACGCTGCGGCATTGAGCGTATTAGAGCAAGTTCTTGGTGGTATGTCCGGCATACTCTTTAAAGAAGTGCGTGAAGCACGCGGGCTTGCCTATTCAACCTACCCTATTGATGCATCATTGCCGTCAACAGGCTTTTTTGCATTGTTTGCCAATACTGCGCCGGAAAACAGCGAGCTTGTAGTTCCTGCATTTGATGATGTTATTGAAGATTTGCATAACAATTTGTTATCGGAAGAATTGATTAAAGCCGCACAAGTTACACTTGAAACAAGTTATATACGAGGAAGACAATCGCTTATGTCACGCATTAATGAAGTTGCCACCAATGCTTTTTTGGGAAGAGACCTTGACTATAACGATGGATTTATGGAACAAATACAAAGCATTACTCCACAAGATGTGCAAGATATTGCTCGAAAATATTTGATTTCGGAGCAATCCTATCTTCTCAGGGTTACTTCAGGTGAATAAATGAGGTTTCAGAATATGAAAAAAGAATTTGTTTTATTTTTTGTGTTTACATTGTTTGTATCAACAGCACAGGCTGAAACTGTTCTAAACAGTCTTGATATAGGCATGAATAAAAGCGAAATTTCAAGCGCATTTATCCCCTGCGAAAATGATTTGTGCGGTGAGGTGCTTTTTGGTAACAGCTTGTGGCAAGGGCGGTATATATTTGAAAATGATATACTTGCCGCCATTGGCATTTCAGCTCCGACAAGTGATGCCAGTGTCGATGCTCTTTTTAATGGCTTGGAAGATTCACCCTATGTTCTTGCCTATGCCGAGTCAAACAGTGGCAGTTACAATATTGTGAGTCAAATGCAAGAAGGCAAAGAGCCGGAAGATGTCAGCCGAGAATACCAACAATGGGTAAACACTATAGGGCACGATAATTCTTATATTTTGTATCTTTATATTGAAACGCAACTCCTTAACTATCTCATCGATAACCCGGCGGAAAATGTGGGAGGCAACTCTTCAGATATCTTCACAATCATAGATGTGCCGAATATTGAAAGTTCGCTTATGACAATTGTAAGCATCACCGATGAAGAAACACGTCTTATTTCGGGAACAAAGCAAACTATTTTGCAAAGAATGTCGGAAGTGAGGGAAAGCATACATTAATTTACAAAAATAGTGAGTTGTAACTTTACATAAACTATTATGTTTATAAGGTTTGTAAGGGGATAATCCTCTTTAAAGCTATGTAATATTAGAATGTTGCACACTCTCCGATGGAGAGCAGTCTGATAAGGTTTCCAAAGGAGATTATCTCCTTTGGCCTCGCCGGAGGCGAATATAATCCCTGACAACATCATCTCAAATCGATATTTTGTTTATAATTCGGATTGAGATGATGTGTGTTTTTAATCCCACAAAGCTTGTTCTTGACATTCGATGACAATTGACTCATAATCCAATTTATTTAAATTTTGGAGACGGCGCATGGCTGACTATAAGAATACTTTGAATTTACCGAAAACATCATTCCCGATGAAAGCAAATCTTGCTCAAAAAGAGCCTGAAACCCTGAAATACTGGGACGAAATAGATGCCTACACCTGCATGATTGAAGCCTCGGGTGCGGAGGGTGAATTTACCTTACACGACGGGCCTCCGTATGCGAACGGGAATATCCACTTGGGTACGGCGCTGAACAAAATTTTGAAAGACATGATTGTGAAATCGCAAAACATGCAAGGCGTAAAGTCGCAGTACGTTCCCGGTTGGGATTGCCACGGATTGCCGATTGAGCACAAGGTGGAACTTTCACTTGGTGAAAAAAAGAAAACTGTTCCTGCGCATGTTGTGCGTAAGCTCTGCCGTGAATACGCGCAAAAATATTTGAATATACAAAGAAAAGAATTTATCCGCTT
>CAYJPB010000056.1:0-12938 GCA_964371955.1 uncultured Desulfovibrionaceae bacterium
GGCATCTTCCGGATTGTCTTTTATTGCAAGACATGCTTGAGCAACACCCGGTGAATATGCCAATGATAAGTCTACTTGGGTTTCGCAGGGTTTAACAGGTAAAACTTCAAGTTTGCCGGGGCGCCCTTCGTAGTGATAATTCAACACATCTTCTTTTGTAAATAAAGCCATGATTACTCCTTATTAAGGTATATACTGTTATATTTTTTAAAAAAATATGTCGGATAATATACCTGTCATAAACAAAGGTCAAGTTTAATTCAGGTTGAAAATTTATGAGTCTGTTCTGTTCAATTAAAAATGATTGACAAGAAGAATAAAGTTTGACTATTATTATTTAGAAAATAGAAAATGTTAACTTTTTTGAAGATTAGTGTTGAATAACTGTTTTTTTTTTGCTATTTATACAAAAAATTGCTTAATACGAGGGTGTTCACTTGCTGTATTATAAGATACAACATCAAATTCCGGGGCGAATTCGCATAAGTATTCCTTCTGTTTTGCGCTCGGAAAAGTCTTTTGCTTATATTGAAGAAAAGCTTAATAATTTTTCTTTTGTTTCTTCACTGCGCTCTAATTCCTTGTGCGGCAGTTTAATCGTAACATATACAAAATACAATGAATCTTATAGTCTTGCATCGCATAAAATTATAGAAAATATACAAGAAAGCCTTCATTTCCTCAATAGTAAGAAAAAAGCAAAAAAACAGTC
Source organism: uncultured Desulfovibrionaceae bacterium (assembly GCA_964371955.1). Lineage (GTDB taxonomy): Bacteria > Desulfobacterota > Desulfovibrionia > Desulfovibrionales > Desulfovibrionaceae > CAYJAZ01. Next base: position 713 of record CAYJPB010000056.1, read on the forward strand.
TTCAAATAAAAAAAGAAAGTCGTCTACGCTCGCATTTAAAAAAAATAATGAGAATTGTGATTGCAAGGTCGGCACAGAGCATAAAGAACTTCTAAAACCGGCGACACTGCGCTTTATTTCGCTTTCGGGTATTCTCGGGTTAACTTTTTTACGCAGTGCAATTGTGCGCGTGCCTGTTTCGCAAGCTTTACTTTCGCCTTTGGGAATTGCAAGTGTTTTGTTCTCTCTCCCTCTTTTAAATAATGGTTATAAACAATTAAAGAGCAAGAAAATTGCGCTTGACGGTATTTTAGGTATCGGTTGTGTTGCAACTGCTTTTAATTCTCAAGCCCTTGCTGCATATGAAATTTTATGGATAAATGCAGGTGCCGAACTTCTCACCGCATGGGTAACCGAGCGCTCAAGAAAATCAATTTCTTCAATTTTGCAAGTTACTTCACACCATACGTTCACTTTAGTAGACGGCGTAGAGGTTGAAACAAAAGTATCTTCTCTCAAAGAAGGGGATATTGTTGTTTTACACACAGGCGAAAAAGTGTGTGTTGACGGTGAAATTATTGACGGCTATGCCTTGCTTGACGAAGCTCCCATTTCAGGTAGGGCTGAACTTGTTTCAAAAAGCATAGGCGATAACGTATTGGCAGGCACATTTGTCAGCCAAGGGCTTATTTATGTTGCGGCTAAAGAAGTGGGAGATAAAACATATCTTTCACGTGTACTTTGTCTTGTAGAAGATGAGTTGAAAAATAAAGCTCCAATCGAAGGAATTGCCGATAAACTTGCACGAAAACTTGTCTTTTTAGGCTTTATAGCAACAGGTGCAACATATTTATTTACAGCCAATATTCAAAGAGCTTTCACTGTTTTGCTTGTGATGGCTTGCCCATGTGCAACTGCTCTTTCTGCAAGCACGCCGATAAGCGCGGCAATCAGTGCGGCGGCAAAGAAAAATATCCTTATTAAAGGCGGAAGATATTTAGAAGAGCTTTCTGAAATAAACTGCATCTGCTTTGATAAAACAGGTACGCTGACTGTTTCAGAGCCAAAGCTTACAGATATTATCCTTCTTGAAAATTTAATTCATGCCGAACCTACAACTTCAGCAGAAAAAGAAGCAGAAAATCTTCTTCTTCAATTGGCGGTTTCCACGGAAATGCATAACCATCATCCATTGGCACAAGCGATAAAAAAAGAAGCCGAAAAGAGGGCAATTCTTCCTTTAGAGCATACTTGCTGTGAGTATTTTCTCGGTATGGGCATGATGGCAACGATAGACAATAGCGAAATTCTTGTTGGAAATCATAAGCTTATAGAAATGCATACCATTCCTTTTGAACTTTCACAACAATCGCAAGCAACGCAAAAATCCGTCCACAACGAAGTTGCTTATTTACGTTCGAGAGGGAAAACTGTTTTATTTGTTGCAAAAGATAAACAGCTCATCGGTTTGCTTTCCTTTGATAATCCTATACGTAATGAGGCAAAAGCAATTATCAATACGCTCAAGCAAACGGGCATAGAGCATATGTATCTCATTACAGGCGATGAAGAAAACACAGCACGCACTTTATCGGAAGAGCTTGAAATTCAAGGATACTTCTCATCTGTTATGCCGAATGAAAAAGCAGAAATTATTAAGCGATTGCAAAAAGAGCACGGTTCTGTGCTGATGGTGGGTGACGGTATCAATGATGCTGCGGCATTGGTACAGGCAGATATTGGCGTTGCAATGGGTGCAGGCGGTTCGGAAGTTGCGGTGGAAGCGGCGGATATAACTCTTGTGAACGATGATTTATGCGGTATTGTATACCTCCATGAATTGAGCAAGAAAAGTATTCACGTTGTGCATCAGAATTTCTGGCTTGCAACAGGCTCAAATATCGGCGGCGTAGTTCTTGGCGCATTGGGCATTATAAACCCCGTGCTTGCAGGAACCTTACATATTGCACATACTTTAGGCGTGCTTGCATCTTCTTCACGCTTATTAACGTATGAAGTGGAAGATGAATTAAATATTGGCTGTGAAAATTTATAAAATACATTGATACATTATAAAGGGATAGTATGAACCTACAGGCATTGATAGCATTAAGGAAGTATATTACTATAGACTCCCACTCAGAGGGAACGATTGTCTTGAGTTTTTCGCTGAAAGTTTTGGGAGATAGCGAGGCAATGACACTAATACAAGAGATGAAAAATGAAAAAATGCCTAAAGCAATTTTAAATTCTCATTTAAATCTTTTTGCGCGCACAGTAGAGCTTGAATATGACACAAATTATATTCTTCCGGACGAGTTTGAGGAATTTTTAACAACAAGAAATCGCTCTCGTTTTGAAGAATTGGTTAAGAAATATACCGAAGTATTAACGGCTTAATAAAAAATTTGAAAAGAAGGAGTCTTTATGGCTAAGAACAAAAAAAACACAAATAAAAGCAATTACACAAATCAAGAAAATCAATACTATACATACCATCCTGTGTATGGCTATATTCCGGCAGATAACGGAATGAACGCTCAAAACAGCACTCAGCAATCTCCGCCCAATTATGGACAGGGTTATGGGCAAAGCTATGGACAGGGTTATGGCTCAATGCAGATGAATCACACAATGCAATTGAACGCCATGCAAGAAGAGATTAATCAGCTCAAAGCAAATATGGGTGGTAACATCAACAATAACAACAATAAACAAAACTCAATAACTCCTGAAAAAATGCAGGAAATTTACGCTGTTGTTGATGAAATAGCCAAGGGACAAGCAGGCCCCGAAAAGTTGCTCCCCTTTATGCAAAACACATCTATGGATTTTTGGAAAGGTCTTGCAATAGGTGCAGGAGCAATTCTTGTATACAATTGCACACCGCTGAAAGATATTATTAATGGGCTTTTTGCAGGCACACTTTCTTCCTTTATGCCGCAAAATACGAATACTGATAACGAATTTGATGACGATGGCTTTGACGATGAAGTCGACGCAGAAGTAAAAGAGCAGTAAAATCAAAAGTATCAAAGGAAAAATATATGCAAAATAAAAATCCTTTTACGCCCACACTCGCCGCCACAGCTCTCGGAGGGCTGATTGCAGGGGCTGTTACAGGCGCAACCGTTGCCGCCGCCGCAAATGCGCGTAAAGTGAAAGATGGCGATATAACAAAAAAAGATGCAGTGAGCAAAATTGCGCGTGAAGCAGGAACGATGGGTGTAGCCTCAAGCATGGGTTTGACTGCAACTGCGCTATTGGGAATTACAGGTGTTTTTTCCGTTGCAAGTGTGGCATTTCTCACAGCAAGTTCAAAATATGCCATAGAATCTTTGATTGATACTGCAAAATGTGAAACAAAAAAGAGTAGAGCAGTCACATTGGCGATAGAAGAAAATTCTGAAACCGTCTAAACACGAGAAAAACATGAAAAAAAATACCTATCAAAACGAAAACGGTGATTATATCGGCAATACCCCGCTCGATGCCTATAATTTTTATAAGAAAAACGAACTAGGAGTACAAAATATGCTCTCTTCATTAAATCCAATAAGCAATACAAACCAAAATACTGTTTTAGGCATGAAACCCTCTTTACTCAAGGGGATTTTACTCGGTGCAGGTGTGGCACTGGTGGCGACAAATCCAAAAATTCAAAAAGCTGTTGTCGGCGCAACTGTCAAGGCATGGGCTGGCTTGCAAGCAAATATCGAAGAAATGAAAGAGCAAGTCAATGACGCAAAAGCAGAAATGGCGCAAGAAAACGAGTAGATGGGAAAAATATGGAAAATCAAGCAATTATTGAAGATATAACTATAGCAGAACACGACGATACCAATGAAGAACAGAGTAAAAAATGCAAGAAAAAATCTTGTTGTTTAAAATCGTCAATGCCCAAAGTGAATAAAAAAAAGCAAAAGAAAATTGCAAAAATCGGGCTTGTGTCTATCCTTGCGCTTACCACTGTTTCAGGCTTTATGCATTCCGGCACGGCAAAAAAAGTACACATAGCCTCCGGAATTGCTTTGGTGGGACTTTCTGCATGGCATGTATCCCTTTACAAATGCAAAAAATCGAAAAAATGTTCAACAAAAGAAAATAATAATTCTTTAGAAAACTAGGTGCTCTATGCAAAACACAGGCAAAGAAAACAAGACAAAACAGAATTATACCATTGTACACGAGTTGAAAAAACGCTTGCGTATACGATGTAAACAACTCTTGTCGCCAGATTTGGACGCTTCTTATGTGCAGGCGATACTTTCGGGGCTTGTCGGTGTAGAAAGCGTGCGAATAAATACTCAAAATGCTTCAATAATTATTGAATATGACGGAAAAAAGGAGCACAGAGAAAAGGTGCTGGCTCTTTTAGAAAATATTCCTAAAGAAGCATTTAATTCTGCGCATAAAAAAGAAAAAGATATTTCTTTGCATACGGTTATAGGTCAATCCATAATAGCTGCTTCAACACCTTTTCAGCAAAAAGCTTTGAAGGAAGTTGTCGGTTGGACATTAGGCTCTCCTATAATCCTCGAGGGAGTAAGTACCTTACTTAATAGAGGAATTAAAGTTGAAGTCTTAGATGCTTCTGCAGTATTATTTTCTCTTTTGCGTAAAGATTATACAACCGCAAACACAATTGTTGCACTACTTGGCATAGCTTCTTGGCTTGAGCAATGGAGCGAAAAAAAGTCGGACGACTTACTGAAAAAATTGCTGAAACCGCAAGTGGAAAATGTGTGGGTTGAGCGCGATACAAAAGAAATTTCTATTCCGTTTTCAGAATTGAAAATTGACGATATAGTTATTTGCGGTACAGGTGAACTTATTCCAATTGACGGTGTTGTTTTGGACGGTGAAGCCGCAGTCAATAAAAGTTCTATTACAGGGGAATCTCTTCCCGTGCATGTGCAAGAGGGCGATGAGGTTTTATCGGGGTCAATTCTGGAAGACGGAAGATTACGCATTGTTGCAAAACATGTCGGGCAAGAAACAAGCATGGCTCGAATTACAAGGTTTTTAGAACATTCTTTACGTAACCCCTCTGAATCGCAAAGAGAAAGTACAGAGCTTGCAGATAAATTAGTGCCTATTACCTTTGCTTTGGGTTTAGGGCTTTTTGCCCTTACCAAAGATATAGGGCGTGCAGCATCAGTGCTCACGGTGGATTATTCTTGTGCCATCAAATTAGCTGCTCCTATTGCGGTGAAATCAGCCATGTACAGTGCAGGGCAAACAGGAGTGCTTCTTAAAGGCGGGCAAGCCTTGGATGCGCTTTCAAAAATAGACACAATCGTTTTTGATAAAACAGGTACTTTGACAAAAGGCAATCTAGAAATTGTTGATACCATTCCTCTTTCTACAGATTTGAGCGAAGAAGAATTGCTTGCGCTTACAGCAAGTGCAGAAGAACATTACGGACATCCCGTTGCGCGCGCTGTTGTTGAGGAAGCAAAGAAACGCAATTTGGAATTTCCTGAAGTCAGTCAAGTAAACTTTATTGTTGCTCACGGTGTTTCAGCTTTTGTTAATAATGAGCAAATCTTTGTCGGAAGCAGGCATTTTCTGGAAGAAGATGAAAATATTGATTGTTCAAAGGCAAATGCATACGATAAAGATTTGAGAAGTCAAGGAAAATCAATTCTTTATATTGCTAAAGTGAACGAGCTTATAGGCATTATAACTTTGCGAGACGAAATTCGCGCAGAAGCAATCGACACCTTACGCGAGTTAAAAAAGCGCGGAATAGAAAACATTATTATGCTTACAGGCGATCATAAAGATACAGCTATTGCCATTGCATCAGAACTCGAATATATTGACGAAGTACATTGGGAGCTGAAACCGGAAGATAAAGCAAATTTACTGTATAAAATGCAAGCAAACGGAAAGAAGCTGGCATTTACCGGTGACGGGGTTAATGATGCGCCTGCACTGTTATCGGCAGATGTGGGAATTTGTATGCCAAACGGAGCGGATTTAGCAAGAGAATCGGCTCAAATGGTGCTTTTGGAAGACGATTTACGTATGCTTATTGTTGCAAGAGATATTGCAAAACAAGCACAAAATACGTTGCAAAATTCTTTTTACTCAACTGTGGGTATAAATTCGCTTATTCTTTTATTCGCTTCTTTTGGTAAGATTAATCCTGTTGCTTCTGCATTTTTACACAATGTCGGAACGGTGGGGATTTTAGGATATGCAGCAAAATCTGCCGGAAAAAAACAATATTTTACACCAAACGAAAAGCTATAGCATGGAGAAAATTATGTTCACTACCTTTAGCAATGCGCCTTCGGGAATATTACTCCACTTAGACAAAATTGAGGATAAGAAATTAGAGAGCGATCTTTTCCGTATGGGAATTCATAGCGGAAATACTGTTTATAAAATGGATGCCGAATCTGACATGCATACTGTCCGCATAAAAACTGCAAAAGGTGAGAGAGTGCTTGCAGGCGGTATGGGAGGAAAAATTGTTGCGCATTTAGAAGATAATCGCATTATTCCTCTCACAGAAATGAAACCTAAAGAAAAGGCGCATATTGAAGCCATTGAAGGGGGAGTTGAGCTAAACGAAGCTTTTCAAGCCCTCGGTTTAAACAATGGGGAAGAGTTTGAACTTGTGCGTTCTTTACCTCCAATGGTGTATGTTACTGAAATAAAAGGAAAGAAGCGCATAAAACTTTCAGAAGGTATGGCGGCTAAAATAATAGGAAAAATGAAAAAGAAAGGAGAATGTCAATTCGCGAATGCCGGCGCAAAAGTGCCTTTCACGGTGTCAAAAATTATAGGCGGTAAAAGTTCCAGAAAAATAATGGATTCACTTAATATACAAGAAAATGATGTGCTTACACTGATTTCTGTTGAAAATGCACCTATCTATTGCATGAGCAAGAGCGAAAAATTTATGATGGTGACAGATGAAGGTTTGCGTGTTGTTCTAAAAAAGGAACAGTCAGATAATATCAAGGTTACACCTCTTTCTGTAGAAGCGTGTTTAAAATCTTGATGTATCTTATTTTCGTTTCAGAGCCGATAAAGTTAGGGTCTACTAACCAAAATTATTGAAAAAAATATATTGACACATACAAATTTTACTATTATTTTAAGTTTTAAAGATTAACATTAAGTAGGAGTCTTTACTATGGGATTATATAAAGCAATAAGTGTAGCGGCATTTGGAATGGCTTCATACGCGCTGTATAAAACAGGCGCTCTTAACCCTATCGTAAAATCTGCCGTGAAAGCAGGTGAAAAAGCAAACGAAGTGAAAAACGAAGTAATTTCCAAAGCTAAAGAAGGGTATAATGACTTTCGTGCAAAAATGGCCGATGGAGAAGTCGAAAATACTGTAACAACCGAAGAACAACCGCTTACCGGTGAAATTGTATAAAATTGTGTAGATATTAATGAACCATGCTCGTCGAATTATTCGATGAATTTAACTTCCCAAAGGATTGTTTTATGACAGAAGCTGCCTCACTTGACGATAAAAAGATTTCCAATGTCCTTGAAAATTATATTGAAATAATTTATGAAGAAGAAATGCATGAAGGTGCGGTGCGTGCTAGCACAATTGCTGAAAAAGCGAAAGTGTCGCGCTCAACTGTCACAAGTGCTTTAAAAACTTTAAGCACATTGGGGCTTGTCAAGTACAGCCCATACAGTCTTATTCGCCTTACAGACGAAGGAAAGAAAATTGGGAAAGATTTGAGTCATAGGCACGAAATCTTCAAAGATTTCTTTCAAAATATTTTACAATTAAGTGATGCCGATTCTGATTTTGTTGCTTGTGAGTTGGAACATGTGGTCCCCTTAGAAGCTACACGTAAACTCGGACAGTTTCTTGTTTTTTTGAAAAACAGAAGTGAGATTATAGATACTTGGCAAGATGAATATAAAGAATTACGTAAGCAAGTTCTTAAGGATGCTGTAAAATCTGAGCATGAAAAGCAAAAGATTGAAAGCAAAAAAAACAGAGCTGATTCTATTCATACTATTGAAAAATATCTTTAAGATATAGTAATCTCATTATAAAATCGATTAACCCCTTTTTTCTTATGAAAAGGGGTTTTGTTTTTTGTGATTAGCATACTTTGAAACATATTTTGCCATTTTTCCTCAAAAAATTTTAGTTGCATTTTGAAAAGAATCTGTGCATACTTTTTTCAACGGAATAATGCACGGAAGTAAAAATAGATGTTGATTGTAGTTGATATTGGCAACACTGCCATTAAATTCGGTTTTGCCGAAAATAGCGAAATTGTTTCAACCTTTGCATTGCCCTCTCCGGTGGGGCAACACAGCGTAGACAGTATCGGTTTACAGCTTATGTCTATGCTTTCGTATGCCAATTACTCTGTAAACGATGTTGAAAGCGTGTATATTTCATCGGTTGTGCCTATGTATGACGCTATGTTTGAGGAAGTTGCCCACAAATATCTGAAAACAAAAGTGAATGTTATTGGAAAGAACTGCACTGTTCCACTTGAAAATGCGTATGAAAATCCCTCAGAAGTAGGAGCGGACAGACTTGTGGGCGCGTACGCTGCCAGAAAAATGTTTCCCGATGAACGCATTATTATTTCTGTGGATTTTGGCACGGCTACAACATTTGACTGTGTGAAAGACAATACCTATTTAGGAGGCTTGATATGCCCCGGTGTTCTTTCTTCACATGCGGCATTAAGTGAAAAAGCGGCGAAGTTGCCTCGTATCGCGCTTGAAGTGGAAAGCGGGAGTATACAAATTGGTAAAAACACCGCTACAAGCATTTCACATGGTTTTGTATTTGGTTTTTCGGCAATGACTCAAGGGCTTATCACAAATCTCTCACAAGAACTTGTGAAAGAGGGTGAAAAAGCTTTTGTATTGGCAACAGGCGGTTTTGCTTCATCTATAGCAAAGCATGTTTCAATAATTGATACAGTTGAGCAAAATCTTGTATTGATAGGTTTGGTTCATCTTCATATAAACAATAAAAAATAACGGAGTAATGCAATTATGAGTAGTTCAATTGCAACGGTTTGGGCAAGGGAAATATTAGATTCTCGCGGTAACCCTACTGTAGAAGTGGAAGTATCCTTAGAATCAGGAAATGTAGGGCGTGCAGCTGTGCCATCAGGCGCATCAACAGGCACACGTGAAGCCATTGAAGTGCGTGACGGCGACAAAGCTCGTTACAAAGGAAAGGGCGTTTCAAAGGCTGTGGATGCAGTTAATAACGAAATTGCCGAAGCAATTATAGGTATGGACGGTTTACGCCAAGTTGCAGTTGATATGACAATGATTGACTTAGACGGTACCGACAATAAGGAACGCCTTGGCGCAAATGCCATCTTGGGTGTTTCGCTTGCTGTAGCTCGTGCCGCTTCTGAATATTTAGGGCTTCCTTTGTATCAATATATTGGCGGAGTAAATGCAAAAGTTTTGCCTGCGCCTATGATGAATGTTATCAATGGCGGTGCGCATGCTGATAACGGTTTGGCATTCCAAGAATTTATGATTATGCCTCTTGCAGCTGTTACTTTTTCTGACGCATTACGTATGGGGGCAGAAATCTTCCATACTCTTAAATCTCTCTTGAAAGATGCAGGTTTTGCAACAAGTGTGGGCGATGAAGGTGGTTTTGCACCAAATCTGCCAAGCCATGCAAAAGCGCTTGAATTTTTGGTGGACGCTATTGAGCAAGCAGGATATAATCCCGGTACAGAAGTTGTGATTGCTATGGATTGCGCCGCTTCAGAATTTTATAAAGACGGCAAATACCTTATTCCTGACGAAGGCTTAGAACTTAATGCTGAACAAATGGTTGATTATCTTGAAGAACTTGTTGATAATTTCCCCATTATCTCTATTGAAGACGGCTTGGCTGAAAACGACAGAGAAGGCTGGAAATTGCTTACAGCAAGACTTGGCGAAAGCGTACAGCTTGTTGGCGACGATATATTTGTAACAAATCCCGATATTTTAGCAGAGGGCATTGAAGACGGCATTGCCAACTCAATTCTTATTAAAGTAAACCAAATCGGCACACTTACCGAAACCCTTGATACCATTGAAATTGCAAAGCAAGCTATGTATACAACTGTTATTTCTCACCGTTCAGGCGAAACTGAAGACAGCTTTATTGCAGACTTAGCAGTTGCTGTGAACGCAGGACAAATCAAAACAGGTTCGCTCTCACGCTCAGACAGGATTGCAAAATATAACCAACTCTTGCGCATTGAAGAAGATCTTGAAGATGTTGCGACATATTTCGGCCCTGTACTTGCTATGAGTTTCGGTTTGGACGAAGAACAAGAGTAGTGTAAGAGAGTAAGATTTCTATAGTCTTATATTAATTACATTTAAAATACCTTTGCATTTTTGTGAGGGTATTTTTTTTATGCATGTAACAGCTTTGCTTGTTATGTGCATGTTTATTTTTGAAAGAGTATTTTCAAAAACAGCTCTTCACTCAACCTTTTACCGATTTCAAAAATCGCCTTTGCGCATGTACTTAAGTACATTTACGCAGACAATTTTTGAAATCGAGAAAATCTTAAGCAAATATCTTATTTTTGATACTCTTTCAAACCAACACATAAAAATTTTGCAAAGAAAAGTATAAAAATCAATCTACGCTGTGGCAAAATTTTTAGCTTCGACTTGAGATTTTTTTAGCCTTGCTAAAAATCTCAAACCGATAGTATTTTTCTTTGGATAGCAAAATAATTGTGCTTCATTTTAAATTGGATTGGTGTATGTGTTTGTTGGTTAAGTGAAGATAAAATAGCATTACTCTATTTAGCGAAAACACGTAAAATAAGTGAAAATTGCCAAAATATTTGTCACATATTTTGCTTGCATTAGATAGAACATTATGCTAGTATGTGGCATATATTGTTGAAGAAATATATAAAGCATTGGAATATAAAAATTATTTAATTTTAGTGAGGAAAATGGATTATGCAGAGTAAAAATGCCATTGGCAATTTGAAGAACAGGTACGCAGCTGTTCTAAAAAAATGTTGTTTATTAAATGTATTCGGCTCTCTCGTTATTGCGGGAATGTGCGTAGTTGGAGCAAGCGCGGCACAGGCACAGGCAGTGATACAGCCACAGACACAGACACAGGCTCTTCCTAATATAGCAGACTTTAGTCCTGTCACTTCTTTTGAAGATTTAGAAGAAGCGAAAAAAGAAGCTAAAGCAAGTGGCAGCGCTATGAACGTATTATTTGCCGAAAGAGCTGTGTTATTTACGGATACTGTTGGACAGTTCACTTTTGGAGATGATGCGGACATGAACACATTCAACTTTGTTGGTGGATATTATGGCGTTGATTTAAATGCTGACGGTACAATTTCGCGCATAACCCTTTCGGGAGATACAGGAATAGACAAAGCAAATGGCTTTAGTGTTCCTCTTGCAAAAGGAGACACAAGCCCTGTTACAGTAACACTTAGCACACTTAATTTTACAAGTTTTGCTAATTCTGCCCTTACTTTAGTAGGAGTAAATAATGAAGACACCCCTCTTAGTGTGAATATTTCCAATTCTACATTTTCACAAAATAATAACGGAACAGGTGGTGCCATTAACTCTACAGCCGGCAAACTGAAAACTGATAAGGCTACTGGACTTGATTTCGGCGGCGATGTAAACCTAACCATTAGTAATTCATACTTTTTTGAAAATAGCGCAGGCAGAGAAGGCGGTGCACTTCATAGCGCACTTGCAAAAAAAAGCGCTTCCGCTATTTCTGAAGTTATTATTTCAGATTCTGCTTTTGTAGATAATATTGCAGGTAAAGACGACGGTTCAGACCCCGGCTTAGGCGGTGCAGTTTTCAACGCTTCTGAAATGCGCTTGGAAAATTCTGTGCTCTTTAGCGGAAACCAAGTATACACTGCTACACCAGGCGCAACAGCGTCAAACGCAATATACAATGCAGGAAGAGCTTATTCAACGAGTGGAGGAAAGAAACCAACTATACTCGATGCTGTAATAGCCAATCTCACCATCAATCCACACAATGGTTTAATCCACATTATGGGTGGAATTACCGGTGAAATTGGTGATATTGCAAATAAGACCCAGGGTGTTCTCGGCGCAATCACTATTAATTCTCACGATTATGGCTTGCCCGTCTTTATTGATGGCGACGTAACAAACAACAACTTAACCCTTGCCGCAAATTCTTCCCTCAGCTTTGCAAGCGGTGTTGTTTCAGCCACTCAATTTGATGGCGGAA
>CAYJPB010000057.1:0-12675 GCA_964371955.1 uncultured Desulfovibrionaceae bacterium
AGAAGAAGTGTAACATGAAAAGAATTAACCAAATCAATCAAACAAAGAAAGATATTCACGATGCTTTTATTCGTTTGCTCAAACATGCGCAATACGATGATATAAGCTTTGCAGAAATAGCTGATGAAGCGCAAATTTCGCGAATGTCCGTCTATAGGCATTTTGAAACAAAAGATGCTATTATTATGTATGGTTTATACGAAGAAATTAAAATCGCCTTTGAAAAAATGGAGGCTTTACAAAACCCTAGCTTGTATGATCTGCTTATTATAAGGTTTAGACACTTAAAAGAAAGCTATTATACTGATTTGCTTATCAAACAAAACAAGCTTGAAGAGTTGACAAGGCAATTTGATTTAAAATCCTGCCAACAATTTGGACGGGTTCTTTCTCAGTGTGACGAACCCTATGTAGAGTCTTTTCTTCTTGGCGGTATTGATTCTATCACAGAAGATTGGCTTCAAAGCGGAATGAAAGAACCTTATGAATTAATTGCTCAAAATATCGCAACAATGGCAAAAGCATTAAACCTATAGTCGTGAAAAGCAAGCACAATTTCTACATCAAGCATGCATGAAGAATACGATTTTACAAATACTGTAAAAAATCCGTACACGAAACAACAGGTATAAAAATTTACAAGCTCCCAAATGACTCCTCTGTTATTAATAGAGAACCGCTTGGGAGCTTGTGTTTTAGGTATTTGAGTGCTCTATGGTGTACGTTTAAGTCGCACTCTATTCATTATATATATTCAAATATTTTTTCTTGCTGAAAGGAAAATGAGCTTCTGTTGATTTTAATAATATTTGCTTGCCTTCATCAGATGAAATTACTACAAATATCCAAGGTTGTATATTGCAAGAAGATGGTGCGTATTGAAGTAATTCCTTGAGTTTTTCCCCTCTCGAATCAAATTAGATTCACGTGGCTTTTTTCTGTGTATATTTCCTAAAAAATCCACTGCTAGATAAAGCCTGCGCTTATCGCTGTTATAGGTTGAAGCGGCTGAAGTGGAGTTAATTCTGAATTTACGTCAATCTTTGTGCTTGAACAACAAGAGCTTGCTTGTGTGTCAGCAGTGTATGCGCTATCCTTTACATATTTTTCAAAGCCCATTTTTTCAAGAATATACCCTGAAACAACTGAAACAATAAGAGCTATTGTGAAATAAAAAGCTGTAACTTGAACCCCAAAGGTTACAAAAAATAAACCGATGATAATTGGATTTAAAAGCGGGCTTGCAAATAAAAATGTGAGCATTGGACCAAAACCTGCTTTTGCTTTCAATAATCCTTTAAGAAAAGGAATGGTTGAGCAAGAGCAAAAAGGTGTGATCGCCCCTAAAAATCCTGCAATGATGTACCCTTTCCCATTCTTTGAGCTGAGAATATTTTGTATCTTGGTTGGGGTGATGTATTCTTGTAAAACACCTATAGCATACGCAATAATAAGATACAGAATACTGAGTTCAGTGGCAAGGAAAATAAACATATCAAATGTTTCTTTAAGCATTGTTGAATCAAACATAAAAACCTCTTTTGAAAAATACATTTCGATATTTCGAGTAATTTAGAAATAACAGTCAAAAAAAATTTTGTCAAGATATTTCTATATGTGTCGAAATTATATTTATCTATCTGATTTGATTTAGTTACTATAGAACAAATTCAGAATTTGACAAAAAAAATATCTTATTTTACTCTATTTTTCTAGAAAAGCAGAGTAAAATAAGGTGTCTTATGAAAAATGAAATAATTGCAAAAGCCTTTAAAGAGCTTGGGCACACAACAAGAGTGCAAATCTATAAGCATATTATCCGTGCAGGAAAGCAGGGGATAAGCGTTGGCAATTTGCAAGAAAAATTGCAGATACCTAATTCAACTTTGTCACACCATATAGCAAGCCTAGTGTCAGCAAATCTTATCTATCAAAAAAGAGTAGGGCGAACCTTGCTTTGTGTGGTTTCGGAAGAAATGCATCAAATTGTTATAAATTTCTTTCAAGAAGAGTGTTGCATTGCTGATTTTGAAATTCAGCCCATGCACGATAAGTAAAAAAGTGAAGAAGAAAATTGTATGTCGCCAAAAGTAAAAGGTTTTTTATGCATTATTTAGAAAAGTACGGAATAAATGATAGATTTATTGCTCTTGCAAGCCAATTTCCGAATTTAGAATTAGCAAGAGTCGTTGCTCAATATAAGGGAGTTTATAGAATCGCTTGTGAACAGGGTGAAACGCTTGCAGAAATTTCAGGGAAATTCAGCTTTGAAGCAAGTGAACTCGTTGATTATCCTGCTGTAGGCGATTATGTTATGGTGCAGACTGATAAAGATGCCGAGCGCGCAATTATTCACCATGTTCTTCCCCGTAAAAGCACATTTGAAAGATCTGCTGTTGGAATAAGTAATCAATCTCAAATAGTTGCGGCAAATATTGATATTGTGTTTTTGTGCATGTCTTTGAATAACAATTTTAATTTGAATAGGCTAGAGCGATATATTTCAATAGCTTGGGATAGCGGAGCGACACCAATTATTGTTTTGACAAAGTCTGATTTGGCAGGCGATACGCTTGAAGAACTTATCAGGCAAGTGGAAAGTATTGCTCTTTATACTGATATTATTACGCTTTCCATGTATGACAATGACATACAATCAAAATTTGCATCATTCATAAAAGATGGAGTTACAGCCGCATTTATCGGTTCTTCAGGCGTGGGAAAGTCTACCCTTATCAATAAACTTTTAGGAAATGACAATATAGCCACGCAAGAAGTAAGTTTTGATGATAAAGGCAAACACACTACCACAGGGCGAGAAATTTTCTTGCTTGAATCTGGTGGCGTGCTTATAGATACGGCAGGGATGCGTGAAATAGGTATTGACAGCGCAGATGTATCCTCTTCATTTGCTGATATTGAGGAGATTGCAGAAAATTGTAAATTCAAAGATTGCACACACAATTCAGAGCCAAACTGTGCGGTGAGAAAGGCGATTAAAGAGGGAACAATCAGTCAAAGAAGATTTGATAACTATCTAAAAATATTACACGAAAACTCTTATGAGGGGCTTTCTGCAAAAGAGCGAGAGGAAGCGAAGCTCAATAGAATGTTCAGTGAATTTGGTGGCATGAAAAATAGTCGAAATGCCATACGCGAGAAGCAAAAAAAGAGGTATTAGTAGTTTGCGTTATCTAAAAATGCGTATTATTTATAGGAAGTTGACAAGAATATGATTCGCTTTCAGCGAGACCAAAGGGGATAATCCCCTTTGGAAACCCTAACAACTTTCTTTGTTTATAGAAATACTTTTAGATAAAGCAAGGTACTAGGCTAGGGAAAAATATTTTTTTGAAGCTTTTGAAAATATGGATGAACGTTGTTTCGGTAGTAAAACAGCAAATCTTTCGGCTATCAAACTCAAAACTCCGACACGTGATGAATACACCGTATCGGAGTTTTATGCTTGCGTAAGATGAGTTAAGTGGAAGTTTATTTCTTAAATTATCTGATGTATTTTTTATTGCTTCTATTAAGCACGTAGAATCTGAAAAATTTTAATATTATTTAAAACGCATAATTTCAGAAATATCTTTACGGGGTGACGCAGGCACTGTTTCGTCTGGGTAACCGAATGTTACAACCGTGCCGACAGTTTCATCTTCGGGAAGTCCAATAATTTCAGCAATTGCTTTATCATCGATAACACCGAAAATACATGTACCAATACCTTTTTCATAAGCAGCTAAGCAAAAGGGTTGGCAAGCAATTCCTGCATCAAACATTTCCCATGCGTTTGATTTTGAAGTAGCAAAATCGTCTTTTTCAACGTCAAGTTTGCCGCTTTTGCCTTTCACAAAGCTAAGAACCAATATATTTTTTGCATTTTCCAAAGTTTTTTTGTTGTAAACAAAGCCGTTTACGCCTTTTTCTGCAATTTTTGCAATAATTTCTTGGTCGGAAATAAAGTTATAGCGAGCAATTTGATAGTTTGCCCATGAGGGAGCAAATTTTGTAAGCTCCATAACTTCATTTAAAACTTCTTTGCTTACAACTTCGTCTTTATACTTTCTGACACTTCTTCTGCCTGTAATAAGTTCTTGTGCATTCATAATTAAATCTCCTTATTGATTAATTTTTATCCGATGTTCAAAGTGTATACAAAATAAAAAATATTGCAATTATGGATAATATTGTCAGTACGGATAAATTTGTCCGTAATCCGGATATTTCGCTTATTTGCAAAGCACTTTTGCATAATTGAATGCTTGATTGTATCTGTTACCCCATACTGTAAGAGCCTCTAAAATCGGTAAAGCTTCAAGCCCGATGGCAGTCAATGAGTATTCCACACGTAAAACTTTTTCCTCAAAGGCTTCACGTACAATAATATTGGCTTTTTCAAGTTCACGTAGTTCGCGCGAAAGAACTCTTTCACTGATTGATGGAATCAGCCTTTTTAATTCACCATAGCGAAGCTTTTTCTCCGTACCTATATGATAAATTAATATAGGTTTCCACTTGCCCCCTATGATATCGAGTGTAAGCTCCATATTACAGTTGAAAACCTTTGGAGTTTCCATACCTTCTTCCCCAACTTTCTCTAAAATTTTTTTCTGAAGTAAAAAGTATCAAAAAAAATAAATCATTGCAATGTTTGATTTTTTATCTATTATATTAGCACGATATAAAAAGTATGTGATGCATTTTGTGCTTTATACAGAAAATTATTCATAAGAAAAGTTTCATACTTATAATATATGTTACAAGATTTTTTAATGCAGCATTGCCTAAAATCATGTTGTAACAACATGCCCTAAAAACAATGAGGAAACAGTTATGCAAGAGGCAATAAAATTATTTTTATTATCAGTAATAATTACTATTGACATTTGGTTTTGAGTTTGTTATATAAAACTTTATTAGCTGTTACAAATAATTTGTATAATCAAGCTAAATAAAAAATACATTATCTTAGGAGCATTTTATGTCATTAATTAACAAAGAAATCAGTGAATTTAGCGCACAAATTTTCCACAATAACGCCTTTAAACAAATCAGTAAAAGAGATGTACTCGGCAAGTGGAGCGTCTTTTTCTTTTATCCAGCCGATTTTACATTTATCTGTCCAACAGAATTGGAAGATTTAGCAAACAAATACGAAGAATTCAAGGCAATCAATTGTGAAATTTATGCAGTTTCTTGCGACACGCACTTTGTTCACAAGGCATGGCACGATACTTCTGAAAGAATCAAGAAAATCAATTATCCGATGATTGCGGATCCAACGCACGCTCTCGCTCTTGATTTTGACGTATACATCAGTGAAGCAGGTATTTCAGAACGCGGAACATTTGTTGTAAACCCCGAAGGAAAAATAGTTGCTTATGAAGTGTTGGCAGGTAATATCGGCCGTAATGCAGACGAACTTTTGCGCCGCGTACAAGCCAGCCAATTTGTTGCTCAACACGGTGATGAAGTGTGTCCTGCAAAATGGAAGCCGGGCGCAGAAACCCTTAAGCCAAGCCTTGACTTGGTTGGGCAGTTATAATTATGACTGTCAAGCCAGAAAATCTTTACGATGCGATTATCGTTGGTGGCGGTCCTGCCGGCTTGACAGCTGCTCTGTACCTTGCTCGTGCGAGGTACAGAGTGTTGGTGGTCGAAAAGGAACATTTTGGAGGGCAAATTACAATCACATCCGAAGTGGTTAATTATCCGGGTGTTGAATCTACCTCCGGTGAAGCTTTAACAAAAACAATGCGCACACAAGCCGAAAACTTCGGTGCTGAATTTTTGATTGCAGAAGTGAATGGTTTTGATTTTGACAATGATCTCAAAATTGTAAAAACAAGCACAGGGGATTTGCACTGCCTTGCTGTTTTACTGGCAACGGGCGCACGCCCGCGCATGATTGGCTTTAAAGGTGAAGAGGAATTCCGCGGGCACGGTGTCGCTTATTGTGCTACTTGCGACGGCGAGTTTTTCACCGGTAAAGACGTTTTTGTTATTGGTGGCGGTCTTGTGGCGGCAGAGGAGAGTGTATTTCTTACAAAATACGCAAAACATGTGACTATCCTCATCCGTAAAGCAGATTTTGCCGCGCCGGCAGCTGTTTCTCAACATGCTAAAGAGCATGAAAAAATCACCATCCTTCCGTATACGGTTGTGGAAGAGCTATCAGGTGATACTTTGCCACGTGCCCTACGGTATAAAAATACGCAAACAAATGAAATTACAGAATATAAAGCGAATGATAACGATACATTCGGTGTGTTTGTTTTTGCCGGATATGAACCGGCAACTGAGCTTGTAAAACAATTGGCAGAATGTAACGATGCAGGATATGTTTTCACAAATGAGTCACAGCAAACGACTGTCACGGGATTATACGCAGCCGGCGATGTATGTATAAAACCTTTGCGTCAGGTGGTGACTGCAGTCGGGCAAGCCGCATTGGCAGCGACTGAAATGGAAAAGTATATTTCAAAAATGCAAGAAAAACTTGACGTTCACCCCGTCCAACCTGTCGCAACAAAAAAAGCAGATGAAACATGTCCTCTTGAGCAAGCAAAACTAAACGCAGTTCAAAGTACGCTTTTTACAGAAGATATGCTTACACAGCTCAATACAGTTTTTGACAAGATGAATTCAAAGCTTTTGTTGAAACTCAGCCTCAACACACAAGAAGTTTCAAATGAGCTTGAAGCTTATGTCAAGGAACTTTGCTCACTTACGAATAAATTGACGTATGAAACTTCTGTAGATGAAAAAAATCCTGACACTCCCTATGTGGCAATCTGCAAGGAAGACGGCGCAGAAACTGGACTTTCCTTTCACGGTGTTCCGGGTGGTCATGAATTTGGTTCATTTGTTTTGGCACTATACAATGCCGCAGGACCGGGACAACCCATTGAAGATGACGTGAAAAACAGAATTCAAGCATTGAATCAATTGGATATACAAGTGCTTGTTTCACTTTCATGCACTCTTTGCCCCGAACTTGTGGTTGCTTCTCAAAGAATCGCCTCACTCAATCCGAAAGTACGTGCCGACGTGTATGACTTGAACCATTTTCCACGCTTGAGAGAAAAATATAATGTGATGAGCGTGCCTTGCTTGGTTATCGGAGAAAGTATTTCTTTTGGCAAGAAAAACATCAACCAATTACTTGACTTCATTGAAAATTTATAACAAAGGTTTAGGGCATATCCGATAATTTTAAATTAGTGGATATGCCCTCGTATTTTGCTTCATCGAAAAATATGCGTATAAGAGATTTTATTTTGTGTGTGTCAAAGCCATGTTTGCCGCTTCTATTGCGTGAATTTGCGCTGTATCAAAGACAGGAAGCGACACATCACTTTGTGCTATGAGCAAACCAATTTCTGTACAGCCCAGTATCACACCTTGCGCTCCCTCTTTTTGTAATTTTTCTATGATTTTCAGATATTTTTCTTTTGAATTTTGGTTTATATTACCAAGACACAATTCTTTATAGATAACATCATTCACAATTTCAATATCTTCATCATTTGGAATAAGAACATCAATGGCATTATCTTTCAATTTTTGCTTATAAAAGTCTTGAACCATAGTGTATTTTGTGCCAAGCAATGCAATTTTGCTAAGATTTTCTTTTTTGATTACTTTTGCAGTCGCCTCAGCGATATGAATAATGGGTATGCTCACTTTTTCTGCAATTTGTGGGGCCACTTTATGCATAGTATTTGTGCAAATAACAATATAATCAGCACCCGCATTTTCAAGCTTTATTGCAATTTCTGATAATAATATAGCGCTCTTATCCCATTCATTACGCGCTTGATATTCTTCTATTTCTGCAAAGTCTACGCTATAGAGGAGAATATTTGCCGAATGTAATCCGCCCAATTTTTCTTAAATGTGTTCATTAATAATTTGATATTACGATTGTGTGCTTTCCCAGCTCATTCCGCCTATTAATCCAAGTGTTTTCATTATTTTCTCTCAGCTTTTGAAAATAGTTCTCTTTTAGAGGTTATTCCAAAGGTATAGTATTCATTAAACAACTTATTGCTACGCGTCACGCAATTCGTATTTCAAGTCTACAATTCCGTTATACGCTTCTGTGGATTTAAGCTTTAATTTTGTTTCTGTATTAAATGTATCAAACAATTTTATGCCCTTACCAAGTATTGTTGGAATGATTGATATAATACATTCATCGGCTAAGGAAAGTTGTATTACTTGATTGATTATGGAAGCGCCACCGCAAATCCATATGTTTTTTCCTTCTTCTGCTTTTAGTCTTTGCAAAAGAGAAGCTAAATTTTCAGTGGTAATAAAACGCTCGTCAGCTATACTTTCATCGCGTGAATGGTTGAGTATATATGATTTTTTGCCTTCATACACCCAATTTTCCGGCGAAAGTTCTTCAACTATTTGTGTATAGGTTTTATTTCCCAGTATGACAGTATCTATATTTTCATAAAAAGTGGTATAGGAGCCGAGGTTGTTTTCGTCGCTTCCGTCACCTTTCAAAAAATCTACTCCGCCACTAACATCTGCCAAGTAGCCGTCTAGGCTCATAGCCACATAAATTTGAATTTTTCTCACGATAGCTCCTATTTTTTAACTTGTTATAAAGTAAAATTATTCCCCTTTTCTTTGCATGGAAGAATTGAGAAAATCATCTTTTGCATATTTGATAAAGTCTTGAATTTCCTGTATCATAAACTTTTTATATTGGGGTAAAATGCCGTGAACCGAAACAGTATTTGAGGGGTGCATACCATTGAAGCGGACATTTTTTAGTTCAATAAGTTCCAATACTTTCATTTCCTCTTCTAATAATTCACGCTCACTTGCCGGGGTGAAAGTATTATTTGTCACATCGTGAATCAAATCGCCTCCCTCATAGATTCCCAATGAGCCGTACCAAATACTTGAGGGCTTTGTTTTGTTGATGAATGAAGCGGTATCTAGAGCATTTTCAATGCCTTTACCTTTTCCGCCTATTCCTAAAATATAGCAATGATTATGCCTGATACCTACTTTGTTCAGCCTTTCTAAGTGCGTATACGCTTCTTCTAAGGTATGCCCTTTATTGATAAATTTTAAATTTTCTTCATTACCCGTTTCGGCACCTATCCATAAATCATTGATACGCATTTCTTTAATTTTTTCTAAATCGCCATCAGATTTATGCTTTAAATTATTGATAGAGGCGTACATGGAAATCACTTGAACTTCGGGTATATTTTCAATAATTTTATCTGTAATTTTTTGTAGCTGTTTAGCGCTTAATCCAAATGGATCGCCGTTTACTAAAAAAATTCTTTCAATTTTTGTATAGGTTTGACGCAATTCTTTTATGTCTTCTTCAATTTGAGAGAGTGGCTCGACTTGAAATTTTACATCACGATACATATTGCAAAAACGGCACTTATTGTGCGCGCAACCCACGGTGACTTGTAATAATTTTGCGCCCTTCATTGCCTCATCCGGCGGACGATAGCTTGTTCCTGTGAAATGCATAATAACTCCTTAACTTCCTTTATGAGTAATAGCATTTGAAGGGCAAACTGTAAAGCAATTTCCACATTCGTCACAGCGATTGCCGTTGATTGTATATGAATCTTTACCTTTACAAATTGCGCTAAAAGTGCATGCTTTCTCGCATTTTCCACAAGAAATACATTTATTTTTATCAATAATAAGCCCTACGGGAACAGGTTTAAATTCGCCAAAAGAAAAACGTTCACGCTCGAGCTTATGTTCTCGGTGTTCCTTTTCAAAGTCGTAATCGTATATTTCGCCGTGGAAGTTATACAAGCAAAAAACTGTAATCTGTGGATATCTTTTATTATCTTCAATAAGATACTTAAACTTTACAGGATCTTTTGCCAAAGCTTCTTCAATGGTAAATTCACGCACATCACCTGTTGCACGTATGAAATAACCGGGAGCACTATGTGGAGTATCTTCATCAATCCAATCAACTTTTGGGTTTACGGATAAACCGCACACACTAAGCTTTCCGCTTTCCTTGAGCTGTTTATAAAAGGGCTTTGTTTTCATTGTGAAAAAATAAAGTCCATCATTGTCATAAGTAAGAAAATGCACAATCCTTGTTTCGGGGTAGCCATTATTTATTGTTGCAAAAGTAAGGCAACCGACTTCTTCAAATAGTTCATAAATTTTTTTAATGTCCATAGTTTACTCCATAATTTAATAATTTATCAACTCTATTGTAGAACCTTCATTATTACTGTGTGTTATACAATAGTAAGAGCTTCCAAATCCATTGCACGCAATAAAAGGCTTTGCTTCTACAGATAACTCTGCTAAGCTATTGATTATATAGCGAAATAATGTTTTTATCTTTTTCATGTTCTTCCTCCATACTTTGTATTAATAAAGCTTTACAGTTGATGTTTTATTATATACTCTCATACGAAGAAAAGCGCAAGTACGCTCTTTTATGATACCGCTATCTTAGAAGATACCTAAAGGATAATTAATATGGAAAAGAAAGACTTATTTGGTTTATGCCCATTTGTGACATCGCAAAAATTATTGAGCGGTAAATGGTCAATTTATATTATTTATTTGCTCTCTGAAAAAAATATACGCTTTAATGAGCTCTTACGTTTAATGCCGGAAGGAATGACGCACACAACTCTTTCACGCCAATTAAAATTTTTGGAAGAGGAGGGGCTTATTGTTCGCACGGAATATAATCAAGTTCCCCCGAGGGTTGAATATTCTCTCAGCGAAATAGGAAAGCACTTTGAGCCTGTGTTAAATCAGCTCGAAATTTGGGGAAATGTGTATATAAAGAATTTGAAAAATCAGCAAAAAAATGCTTAAAGAGTATCGCGTATAGAAATTAATGCAAATTATTTAATAGGAAGTCGACAAGTTTGGTTCATTGGGGGAGGGAAAACCTAGCCTTTCAAGGCGGGTTTTCCCCCTCTCGAATTTCTTACCATTTTTTTCTTGCGTTACCCCTGTGGCGATTGCATTGTAACACATAGTGTAGCAAAAACAAATTAACAGAGAGTTAAATTGTGACTATACCGGTATCATTAAGATCTTGTGTAATATCATCGGTTGACATATTTGAATCAGCCAAAGAGACAGAGCCTACCTCTGTACCCTTGTTATCAAAAATATCTATTTCAATATCGTTGGGATCTTCGGTTGATTGACTGGCTTTGAAAGTATATTGCAAATTTTTCAAGGCTGAAAGATCAAGCGTATCGCCTGCATCTTTAAAGTCTAAAACAGTATCTTTTGCAATTAAGTCGTCAAAATCATTCGCTTCCCATGTGAATATGTCTGCGCCGCTGCCACCGCTCATTATATCACTGCCGGCACCGCCGCTTATAGTATCGTTTCCGCCCTGTCCGAAAATAATGTCATTTCCGTCACCGCCATGAATTATATCGTCACCTCCGGCGTAATTACCGTCAGTTGCAAATTCATCGACATTGTCTTTGATATATTCACGAAGCGTGTCGGAAGTCCACTCGCCTTCACCGTGCTCATTATTGAGATGCTCGACAACCAATTCTAAAGAACCGCCCTTTGAAGCATCATCTGTAGCGAGGAAGTCGGCATTGAGAGCATCGCCAAAAAGTATATCGTTGCCAGCGCCACCGTCTATAACATCATCACCTGCGGCACTTGGGTTCAAAGTCGGCTCGATAAACCAATCGTTGATAACGTCTGACAAATCTTCAAAGTTGGTTGCAGGCACGCTGCCATCAGAATCGTATTTTTGCAGATTTTCGTGTGCCCAGCCTTCACCGGTACCCACTTGAATTGCGCTTGAATCTACATTAAAATCGTTCACCAAATCATCAAAACTGCCTTTTGAAAGATCTGTATCTTTGTTTTCAGAACCGTCTGTAATGAAGACCATTTTATTTTCATAACCCGCGCTTGCATTTTCGCCAAACCAAGAGTGTGCGCCGGTAAAGGCTTCGTTGAAGTTTGTGTATTCGCCGGTAACAAACTCATCACTTGTGAGATAAGATTTTACTTCGCCTATTGAATTAAATTGCGCAGAAAAATCACCGTTTGTGACATTGAAAGAGCCGTCTTGATTTATTGTAATACTGATAACATCGGTATTTCCGCCATTATCAAAGCATACAATGCCAAAATTTGCTTCGCCGACATTTTCTTTGTTATTGAAAGAAAGCATAGAATCAAGCGTTGCATCGATCATTTGTTGCCAATTGCTTTGATTAATACTGCCTGAATTATCCAAAACAAAACAAAGATTGTAATCTGCCGTGGCAACTTCTGTAGTGCCGCCCTCGTCACCTACAATAACATCATGCCCTTGCCACTTAGAATTATTTGAGCTGAGGTTGCCTTCATAATCTTCTTTGTATTTCCCGGCATCGCCTGTATGCTCGCCTTTGGCTTCATTTGTGGAAATAACATTATCGCTTATACTTATTTTATTTCCATCACCGAGCATTGTATTGTCATTACCGCCGATATCTACAACGCTGTCGTACAGTCTTGTGCTTAGGTCAACAGTTTCGCTTGTGCCGTCAGGGTGTTGTATTTGTATTGTAAAGCCGTCACTTGTAAGGGAATTTTCGCCATTGCCGTTGAAGTATTTATCGGCAACTGCATTTTCATATCCATTTTGCATATATGTGTATGTATATT
>CAYJPB010000058.1:0-12308 GCA_964371955.1 uncultured Desulfovibrionaceae bacterium
CATAAAAAATCCTTTATAAAAATTGATTTAACTTTTCCAAGTTTCATCAAATATGCTTAACTTTTATATGTTTGAAAATATTAGTCTTTGATAAAGGAAAAAGAAAAAAATCCTTATTTCTGTTTAAAATAAGGATTTTAGTTTTTGATATGTAAATTCAATAAAATAAAAAATAGACTTTTCTGTTGTTTTATAATTTTTTTAATAACAGACTTTTGTAATTTTGCGTTTTAGCCCTTCGGCCGTCCTCTTCTTTTTGCAAAAACACCTAATTCATTTTTAATATATGGAATGATTTCGCTTGGAATGATGTCTTTTGCTTCTATCTCCTCAAGGTTTTTGTTGCCCTTTGTTTCTGCTAAGATGTGAAAAATGCTTTCTTCACTTTTGAGAAACTCAAAAAGCTTTTCTTTGATAAGTGCATCATCTATTGAATTTTCTTTATTATTCGTAAGCAAATAGCGTAAAAATTCTTGATAGATTTTCCCTATAAAAAAGCCTTTTGTCGCATTATTTTTTGCATTGGTTTCTCGCCCTGTAAGCGTTTGACTTTTCTTACTCAATGCTTTAACTTCTTCTTGTAATTCAAGTAATTGCGCTTCTTTTTCTTCAAGAAGCATACATGCATCTTTATAGCGATTTTCTTGTCCATCGCCGTATTTTTCCGACATTTCGGTTAAATATTTTTCAAATTCTATTTTTTCTACACAAAGCCTGTTTTCAGCAAGACATTTTTTAATAAAAGCCAAAGAATTAAATACTAAATTATTGAAAATATAGACTTTAGCAAAAATATATTCTTCAGAAGAGTTTTCTAAATCAAAGTTTGCAATATAAATTTTTATATTACTTGTCTTGATCCAGTATTCTTTTTGATATATTGATTTAATCTGCAAAATTTCAAATACTTCACTCATTTTTACGGCTTGAATTTTTCTATTTTTCGTCAAAGCCAAGAAAAACCTGTCGAAGTAAATGTAAATAAAATACAAACTGATAAAAAAGAGTACACTACTCAAGAAGAAAATACTTATATCAAATGTGTCAAGGCTTGAAATTTGCGTATATATTTGAATAATCTGCTCTTCTTGGAAATCACTTTCTTTCATAAAGTTGAAAACTTGAAGTCTAAAACTATTCATAATTATTTGGGTAAATAAAGAGCCAATGCCAAATAGAATTATATAAAGACCTATAATAAAAGCAATTAATGCAATAATTCCACTCTCAAGAATATTTTGTAAAATCTGTTTCATGCGCACACTTGTCCTTTCAATTACCATCAATACAAGATGTAGGAATGCTTATAGTGCACTTAGAAAATAATACAATTATAATTTATAGAGATGATTTCTATCTGAATTTATTGATATAATTTTCAATATCAAAACTTACAAATTTTAATTCTTTTCTTTTATAAAGCGGATGCCCCGGGTCGCCTGCTTTAGTAATACTATTTTCTAAAGCTATCCAGTTTATTTTATAGTCTTTTATTTCAGAATGTATATCACACAAGCACGCAGATAAATATTTGCGCTGGTTGATAATTCCACCCCATGCGCACCAAACGTCAAGCTCAATTTCATTTGCGCTAAAAGAACTGATAACATTTGAAATACATTGAATATTTTCTTTATGCATTCTTTTATTGATTATTAGGGGTAGATTTTTAGGATTTGTCGCCCTTAAAGGATAAAGATTGAACATAATCCAACCATCATAATTATTTGCGCATGCCCGTGCTTGTACTTGGCGAAGCGTATTATCGAGGGCATTCGGCTTCGCTGTGCTTGGATTAATTCCAAAGCAAATCAAAGGTTTTGTGCCACGTTCACCAAGCGAATAACGCACTTTTTCGCTCGATGTGTGATAAAGCCAATCTTTATCTTCTATTGTAATGTAATCTATTGACATATTACACCAAAATTATTTTGCAAAATCATCAATATGCTCTTCTCGTAGATACCTATTTGAATCATTCGGTGCATTTTCTCTGTCTTCATGCGAGTATTCACGAATTGATTGACAAACGGTAATATTATAGCTTTCAAACAATTTATTTTTTCCCTCGGCTTGGCTCATTCTGTGCTCTAGATTATTGCGCCATGTTGCTAGAGCTTCTTCACTTTCCCATACGTTCAATGAAAGAAGTTTTCCTTCATTGTTTAGGCTTGTAAATCTTTCGGCACGCACAAAGCCATCTGCATTTGCAAGCAATTCTTTAAGCATTGCCGCAAGCTCCAAGTATTTCGCCATGCCCTCTTTTGTGGGCTTTACTTCAAATAATACTATAATATTGTTCATGATTTTTTCTCAATGTTTTGTATAGTTAGGTTTTGGAGATAAAATTTTTATTTATTCACCGCATAATAAAATTTCTTAACTATAAGCGATTTATCTCATCTTCAACTTGTTTTAAAAATTCAATAATTTCGTCCCAATTGGGATAATTACCAAAAATCATGTTTTGCATTTGAACATAATCCTTTGCAAGTATAGGCTTTGAATGTTCTGGTGGAAGTAAAGCAAGTGTACCTACTTTTGCTTCATCATATTTCGCCCAAGAGCATGGATAAAAACGTTGTTTGAATTCAACAACTTCATCAAGTAAATTTAGATTGTTGAAAGAATTTTGTTTTACAAATGAATTTCCAAGCATGTATACATCGTAATAATGTCTTGAATGTCTTTCTGCTATTGTTTTATTTGATGGACGATGATGTTCAAGGTGTAAAATTGTTATTTTCTCCCAAAAGGTGCGTTCAGGTTTGATTGTTGGCACTTTAGGTTTTTCAAGTTTTAATTCCGGTAAAGCTTTTCCAACAAATGAAGAAAGCTCATTTTGCTCATTTGGCTTCCGTAAATAATCGTAGTTAAAGCTTTTTGGAAATTCGATCCAAAGAACATGTTTATCATCATCATCTTCTTTTACTGTACATATGGGGTTTATAGCTTTTTCTATAGCTTCTTTTAGCGTAGTAGATATGTACGTACATGCTCGCTCTTCAATAGTTTTATTGAAAATCTCTTGCTGACGTTTTGAAGCTCTAAGTATTTCTTCATCTTCTTGCAATATAAGATTTTGATTGAGTATTAAATCAATATCTTCTGAAAAACGTTCAATTAAGTTAAAACCTTTAGAAAGTGAAGTTCCACCCTTGAAGCAAAGTGATTTTGAAAGCTCTTGATTATCAAAAATTTTACCAAGAACCCAAGATACCCAAAAGTCTTTTTCAATTATAAAGGGTTGTAATTTCAATTTATTAGCAACATCAATAAAAATACCTGTACGCTCTTTGTTGGAAGATTTGGCGATTTTATCCATGAGCTTTCTCCTTAGCTATTTCTAAAGCGTTTTTTATAACTTCATAAATCCAATGAGAAACACTTGTTGAATGCTTAGAAATTTCTGTCCATTCTTTATAGGTGAACTTTTTAGACAATGTGATGACAAAGTCACTATCTATATGTTTTTCACCTAAAGATTTTATCGCTTGAGTCACTAATATTGCGTTTGTATTCTTTAATCCTAGTGTCTTAGGGCTAACGTGTTTAAACTCTAGGTTATTTCCATCTATCAAATACTTTTTACTTAGTCCACTTGATAAATAAATATACTTACTCACTACTTGAGTTGATAATTGTAAGTAATTTAATGCGGTGTCGCCATCAGGATAAATTGTCCAATTAAATTTTCGTGCAAGAGCGTGAGCAACCTGATTTATGTCAGGAGAAACATATCTACCTAATAAATGACTATAGAGAGGCAAGTCATAAATACCGCGGATAACACGGCGAATATCACCATCACTTGCAAGAGTAGATAGAGATTCATCTATCTCTCTTCTATTAAAATCATTCAATAAGTCAGAAGCTGAAAAAGCCCAACCTTGTTTTTGTTGCCTTATTTTAAATAGTATTTGTTCTTTTATTGATGTTTTCATTTTACCTTCTATATTTTCCAGAAAAATATACTATTTTTTCTGGAAAATCAATAGTTTTTATTTTTATGATAAAAATGCTATTATTCATATAAAAACAAATAGATATAAATTTAAATTTCCAGAAATAAATAGCATTTTTTCTGGAAAATACATTTTATTTGCTTTCCAGAAAAAACAATAATATAAACATCCAAATTTGACTTTTTAAGAAAATTATGCTATTGTAAATCAAATACTAAGTTATTGATTTACAATAATTCAATTAGTTATTTCTTCTCAACCTTACCCATTAAAATATCAGCAGCAGCGTTAGATGCAGCTGATAAAGCTTCGGGCAAGAATTGTGCATATTTCTTTTTTGTAAAGCCAGCGTCTTTGTGTGTGAGCATTTCAGAAATCATATCGAGTGTGAATTTTCCGCTGTTTGCTAAAGTAACGGCAAAGTGATGGCGAAGACCGTGAAATGGACGAAATTTTATAGGTAGGTCAGCTGCTTTTTTAAATCTATCGACAGAAGAGCAATCCACTCTTTGTCCTCCATTCTTACCGGGGAAAATAAATTCACTATCTGGAAAATGCTTATTTCGCCATTCAATCTGTTCAAGGATAATTCCCTCTGCAAGTTGGCTCATGCCGATAGACATAGTCTTTCCGCCTTTTGGACTTCTAATTTTAATAAGCTTCATGTGATGGTCGATATCTTCATCAATCAGTTTGAACATTTCACCTCTTCTCATGCCTGTGAAAAAAGCAAGCAAGAGCATGTTGGCAACATCTTTTGCTCCCCATGAGCGAGCAGTGTCAAGAAATCTTTGCGTTTGTTCAGGTGTGAGGTATTCAATAACCTCATTATCTTTTTTGGGCATTTCAATCACGAACGATAAAGCAGGAGCACGATTCGTTTTGTAGCCAAAATTGATGATACGACGTACAAGCTCAAGAGCATTCCAAAGAGTACCCGTTGCTTTGTCTTTAAAAAGCTTTGAAACTTGTTCCATGTGCTGAGGTGAAATTTCTGAAACTCTATACTTACCTATAATAGGTGATAAATGTTTTTTATAACGATTATAGTCAGTCACGTAACCACGCAAAGTATCTTTTTTTAGTTCAAAATAAATATCTGCAATTTCATTGAAAGTTTTATCTTTTTGTTCTTTTTCTTCACGGATTTCTTTATTTGTTTTTACAAGTTCTCCGTGTCGCATGGCTTTCATTCTTTCTGCACGCAACTCACTGGCTACATCGGCACTATACCCTTCAGAAAGTCTACCCACTTTTTCCCAAATCATTCGTTTACCATTTCTATATGAAAAATAAAAGCAAACATCTTTTTTACCTTTGTAAAGATCTTCTGTTTCATAAATATATACACCAGCATATTTTTTGGGGTGATATTTTTTATATGTTGTTGCCATTTTCAACTCCCTGCTAGTAATTTATTTAATTTTACTAGCATTTTTTATTTTGATATGATATAATGACTATATAACTCATTTTTCGACTCATTTTTTACTAGCATATTACTAGCTAGAAGATAAATCAAGAAAAAATTTCATAAATCATAAAAAACTTAAGTTTCAACTAAACATTTGATTATAATGAATAATAAAGAATTATAAAAAGTAATAAAGTTTAGTAAAAGATAAAAATTTCATGCTCATAACCCGAAGGTCATAGGTTCAAATCCTTTCCCCGCAACCAAGTAATTACAAGGACTTACAGTGAAAACTGCAAGTCCTTTTTCTTTTTAATACCTAGTTTACCCCCGCTTTACCCCCATTATTGTTTTTCCTTTCTACACCTTTAGCAATGAAAAATTCTGTACAATAATGACAGATAAAGATTTTTCAGGGTAAAAATAATCAACTTCAAGGAGAAAATTGGGGAAATTTTAACCTCATTCTCAACTATTCACTAATTTTTTTATACGAGCTTCAAGTTGGAGCAAATCTTTTCCGCATATCAATTCTACTTTATCTCTTTTTGCTCTTTCCCTATCAAAGTTTGGAATCGGAGCAACAGAACATAAAATACCTGTGGTTAAGTTGCCACCCAGTTTTTCTTTGAGTGAATCAAGCTTGTAGATGTATGAAGTGGATTTTCCATCATCTGTAACATTCTGCTTTTGGTTTTTTTCTTCCATTTTTGATGTTTTACATTCGATAGCAAAATGATTGTTCTTTTTCTTTTGAAAAGAAGTGTTATATTTCCTGTTTGCTTTATGATTAGCAAATAGTGTGCCAAGTATTACTCTTTGTCTTCTTCAATGTACTTTTTCTTCCAATTGGTATACGTTTGATAGTGTTTAAACCCTAGCAATCTCGAAGCCTTGGCTTTGTTTCCTCCAGAATCTTTTTCTGCTTGTTCAATGTATTCTTTAGCGATGCTTTCAAGGTGGTCTTTGATGGAAAATCCATTACCTAGAGCACGTTTTGAGCTTGTAGTCTCCACAGTAGGAGTTTTGAATAATGCCTGATTAATGTCAGTTTCGCTGATAACCTTTGAAGATGACCATAAAGTAGCACGCATTACAGTATTATACAACTCTCGAATATTGCCCGGCCAAGAGTGCGAAAGCATAATTTTCTTTGCAGAATCAGAAAATTTTTTATGTTTTTCTTTATCTATGATTTCTAATCTTTCATTTGCTTTCTTGAGGGCATCATCAATTAATAGGGAAATGTCTTCTTTTCTTTCTCGCAATGAAGGAAGGCTTAAACAAGCTACTGCAAGGCGGTAGAATAAGTCGGCTCTAAAATTACCTTTTGATACTTCCTCAAGCAAGTTTCTATTTGTAGCAGCAATGATTCGTACATCTACCTTTTCTGCTTTAGAACTACCAACTCTTGTGATTTCGTCTTCTTGAAGGGCTCGTAACAATGCAACTTGTGCTTTTTGAGATATTTCACCGAGTTCATCAAGAAAAAGGGTTCCACTATTTGCACTTTGGAAGTAGCCACCAGTATTTTTGTCTGCTCCGGTGAAGGCTCCTTTTACATATCCGAAAAGCATCGATTCAATAAGCTCAGAGGGAATAGCACCACAGTTAACAGTTATAAATGGCTTACCTTTTCTTGGGCTGCTCTCGTGTATTGCTCTTGCAAAAAGCTCTTTGCCGGTTCCGGATTCACCTTCAATAAGCACAGTAATATTTCTAGGCGCGACATGCTGTGCCTTTCGAATAGTCTCTTTCATAATATCGCTGGAATGAATAATATCTTGAAAAGCAGGATGTGTTTTGACCTTGCTCTCGCTTAGGCGCGTAATTTCTTTATCCGGCAAGAAATATGCTGATATCTCAAAAGGTAAATCTACTTGTTGGACACCTGCCTCTATGGAAGATTCGATAAGTCTTGCCCCATAAACAGGAGCAAGTATCATCCAAGTAAAAGCCATAGCCGGAGTTCCGGGGCTTGTGTGAAAAGTGATACGTGCTTTATCAATAGAAGAAAGCCTGCTATCAAGAAATTTTCTTATGTATGTATAAATTTCTTTATGGTTTGTCGGACTTGATAAATTGACATGTTGAAAGCTAAATTCAGCAGATGAAAAATCTCTTATCCATTTGTTAAAGTTGACACAGTCACTTTTTGCATCCTCTTGAGTGTAATTATTCAACAAGAAGACAAAATCGTAAGAGTCTGCTTTCAATGCCGTAGCAATAGGCCCAATTTGCCTTGAGTCATTATTCTTTGCGCAGTTAAGGTCTGTGCGTCCTATCCAAGAAAATAATAGTTTCATAAATTGATAATACAATTTTTTTTGTTATAGCACAAGTTTTTTTATGCTTTTTGATTTCTTTTAAGCATTATCCTCTTGAAAATATGCTTAACCACATAAAATATAAGAAAATTTTCACTTGGCACACTCTTTGCTATTAGCTAGGTATATTCTTGAAAGAGAAGGTAACAAAAACATAAGGAGATGGATATGCGTAACAATATTAAAGCACTTTTCATAGATATGGATGGTACTTTGATTGATACTGATGTTGCAAATACATCTGCTTATAATTTTGCTATAAAAAAAACTTTGGGTATTTCGATTGATTTAGAGGCAAACAATTTAACTAGGCTTACAGGCGAAGTAATTCAAGATTTGTTTCCAGATATGGGAAAAAAACTTTTCAAAGAAATTAAAACGATAAAAAGTGAGACGTACAAAGACTTTCTTTCATTTACAAGTGTGAACCAATCTGTCTTAGGTTGTATTGAAGCAAATTTAGACAAAACAATTGTTTTGGTAAGCAAGGCAAACTACAAAAGAGTTATTGCTACATTACAACACCACAACCTACTTGATTACTTTGATTATTTCTATTGTAATGAAAGTAAGATGAAAACTAAAACCTATAACAAATACCTTGATGCAATACTGGGTTTAGAACTTTTACCTCAAAATGTCATGGTTTTTGAAAATGAAGACTCAGAGATTGCAAATGCCTTGAGCGCTGAAATTCCACAAAGAAACATTAAACAAGTAGGAGTATAGTATGCAAAACTTTATAATCGAAGCAAATCATTATTTGACTAAAGCAACCTCAGCTTATTACCATACAGATTATATCAATTTTTATGCTGAAAATCATCCTAAATATATCAATGTGTTAAAAAATATTGAGAATAGAGAAACTGACAAGGCTTTAGCAGCGGCAGTTCAAGAAATGAAATCTGCTCTTTTAGAGGATTTGCTGACTTTACATCAAGAGATTTTGAAATCTGATTCTCAAAATAGCTATTTTGTGTGTATGGTTCCACGTTCAAAAGTTGAATCTCGTTTTACGCCGAATCAGCTCTTATTTAGGCACACATTGAATGTTGTACTCAGAGAGATAACTTTCTATGGAAATGGCATTAATTTTATTGAACGCACTCAAGACACGCGCACAACGCATTTAAAGCAAGAAAATAAATACTTTGTAAATGATGGTATTCCATTTGAAAAAGGTATCACTATGAAAACTTGCAGAATTTCAGACAATGTAAGGGGTAAAAATATTATACTTATAGATGATGTATATACGAAAACGGTCAATATCGACGAAGATGCTATTGAAGCCCTTTACCAAAAAGGCGCCAAAAATGTTATTTTTTATGCTGTTGGCAAAACTCAAAAAAAAATATAGTCTACCGAAAGGAGAAATACTATGAACTTTTCAAATAACGTAATCAATATTCTTGCAGCAAAAACATACAAAGGTATTGGTGCAGCTTGGATTGTGAAAAATATTAAGGGTAATGAAGAAATCGAAGATATAGTTTCTCTCATAAGAAAGTCAAATGCACAAAATTCACAGATTACAATTGAAGAATTTAGCCGTGTTCAGGATAAAATAAGGGAAGAATTGATAAGTGTTTCTAGTGAATTTGATGGCGTTGTTGCCATAGGTGACTCACATTTTCCTGCGATTAGAGGCAAAGTAAAGGAAAGCAGTAGCCCTGTAGTTTTATTTTATAAAGGGGAAATTCGCTTACTCGCAAGGCAAAACTTCAATATAGCTGTTATAGGCTTGTTGAAACCAACTGAAGCAATAGAAGCACGAGAACAAAAAGTTGTTGCTGAACTTGTGCAGTGCGGTGCAACAATAGTAAGCGGACTTGCTCTTGGTTGTGATTCAATAGCACACAAAGAAGCCTTAAAGTCTGGGGGAACTACTATAGCTGTATTACCAAGCACATTGAACAAAATTTCTCCGCCTACAAATAAGAAATTAGCAGAAGAAATTATTAGTAATGGCGGCTTAGTCATTTCTGAATACTACAAAGAGCCTACGTCAAGAAATGTAATGATATCACGCTACATTGAAAGAGATAGACTGCAAGCCATGTTTAGTGATGGAATAGTACTTTCTGCCAGTTATGCAAAAAATAATCAAGGTAATGACAGTGGTTCAAGGCATGCTATGCAGTATGCTAAAGATTACTCTCTTCCAAGGGCTGTAATGTATAATAGAGAGACGGATGCCACAGACGAGCAATTTGCGTTAAATAAGCAATTGATTCAAGAAGATTCCAGTGTATGTTTATTAGCAAAAAAAACTATTCAAACTTTTATTGAAGAGGCGAGGTTTGTTAAACAGCAAAAAAGCGTTAAAGAATTAGAGCAAGGTACATTGGTGTAATGCGTGAATAATGCTTGCAAATTTTAGAGAGGAGGTAAATATGAAACTTGATCTCTCAGAACAGTTTTTAGATAGTTTTTCTAAAATGGAAAATACTTCAAAGCATTTGTTTATAACAGGTAGAGCAGGCACCGGTAAATCCACCTTGTTGACATACTTTACTGAAAATACGAATAAGAATATAGCCTGTGTTGCTCCTACCGGTGTGGCTGCACTTAATATCAATGGCATGACCATTCATAACTTTTTTGGTTTTAGCATTGCGACAACAGTAGATTCAGCTAAAAAGAAAAATTATCAAAAGGATGAGCAAAGACGCAAAGTTATCAAAAATCTTGAAACACTTGTTATAGATGAAGTTTCGATGGTGCGTGCAGATTTATTTGATTGTATCAATGAGGTTTTAAAAAATAATGGACCCCACAAAGGAAAACTATTTGGTGGAGTTCAAATGATTCTTATAGGGGACTTGTATCAGCTTCCCCCCGTTGTTTCAAGGCAAGATAGAGAAGCTTTTGAGGAATTTTATCAAAGTCCATATTTCTTTTCTTCAAACGTATTTAAAGAAATAGAACTTGAAATTTTAGAACTTACAAAAATATACAGGCAAAAAGATGTTGAATTTGTTAGTTTGCTAAATAAAATTAGAAATAACACAGTAAGTTATCAAGAATTGGCATTAATCAATGAAAGATGGAATGAAGAGGCAGAAGTTGTTGATGGTTCAATTTGTCTAACGCCCACAAATGCACAAGTTGAAGTTATAAATAACGATAAACTTGAAAAGATTGATTCAGATCTTTACAAGGTAAAAGCTCTTATAAAAGGAAATGTCCCTAAGGAATATTATCCTGCTCCCTTGCTTCTTGAATATAAAAAAGATGCTCAGGTTATGATGATAAGAAACTCCAAAAAAATAGTTTTGGATGAAGACGATAATATTACTAGTCTTTTCACTATGTCAATGGTTCACTTGGTAAAATTGAAGATATTGTCAAAGAAGAACATACTAATAACAAGATAATGGTGCGCATTTTTGATTCTGGTGAGTGCGTAGAAGTAACACCGGTCGAGTGGGAGATTATAGAATTTACTGTTGTTAAAGGCAAAATCGAACCTGTTGTAATTGGTTCTTTTGCGCAATATCCTTTCATTTTAGCTTGGGCAGTTACCATTCACAAAAGTCAAGGTAAAACCTTTGATAAGGTTCTTATCGACTTAGGTAGAGGCGCATTTGCAGAGGGGCAAACCTACGTTGCGTTGAGTAGAAGTACAAGTTTAGAAGGTATCACCCTAAAAGAAAAGATAAAACTAAGTGATATTAAAACTGATGAAACTATTAACAAGTTTTTTGCAAAATGGGCTTATGAAAAATCAGAAAGCATATTTTCTATGCAAGATAAAATTGATTTTCTTCAACAAGCTATTGTAGAAGAGCAGGAAGTGCAAATGAAGTATATCAATTATCGTAATGATGAATTTGATTTTGCTATCACACCTAAGAAAATATACGAAAGTGAATTGAACGGCCATAGGTTTACGGCTTTAGATGTGCGTAATCATAGCCTAAGAGAAGACAAAACCTATATTGTAGAACATATTATTGAATTAGAAGCTTTATAATTCAACAAGTAAAAATAATTATTATAAAAGGAGTAGCTATGTTAAACAAAGTACATATTATAGGTCGTTTAGGGCAAAATCCTGAGGTGAAATATACCTCTGATGGAAAAGTTGTTTGCACATTTTCTGTGGCAACCTCAGAATACTATACGGACAAGAACGGACAGAAAAAAGAAACAACTGAATGGCATAATATTGTTTGTTTTGACAGAACAGCAGAAAACTGTGGCAAATTCAT
Organism: uncultured Desulfovibrionaceae bacterium; assembly: GCA_964371955.1. GTDB lineage: Bacteria > Desulfobacterota > Desulfovibrionia > Desulfovibrionales > Desulfovibrionaceae > CAYJAZ01. Next base: position 11,927 of record CAYJPB010000058.1, read on the forward strand.
AAGCAAGGGCTCTCTTGTACACGTTGAGGGAAGACTCAAAACTGATAAATGGCAAGATAAGAATGGTAATGATAGGTATACAACAAAAATCAATGCCCAGCTCGTACAATTTCTCGATAGAAAAAGTGATATCCAGGGTCAAGAAGAATATTCAGTGAATAATTCACACGCGCATAAAACTTTGCCAACAAGTACAAGTGAAATGGATGATTTTTCTTTTGAATCAAGTAGCATGGATGATTTTCCATTTTAGAACTTAATTTACAGAGGGTATATTATAATCAGAAATATGATTTGAAAAAGCTCAGATAAAGTGTGAAATTCACCATACCTGAGCTTTGTTTGTGGCATAACTTAACCGTACAGGACAGCTCAAAAAACA
>CAYJPB010000058.1:12318-12648 GCA_964371955.1 uncultured Desulfovibrionaceae bacterium
GAGGATTGTACGATTAAGTCTGAACTACTACAATTTACCTCATAACCATGAAACCATTATAGCCATCGTCTATCATAAATTCTTCAACATTTTCAAGTTCATCCAGCTCTACAAAAAGTTCTTGCGCAAAACCAATCCATTCATTCTTGCTTATTAAATCATGGTAATAAACATCAACAGCAAAAGATAAATCTGCAAATTCAATATCAAGATTTTTACCAGCGAGTTCATTAATAATTTCATTTTTATCGAAGCCTCCCAAAAGAAGAGAGTTGATAATTTCTTCCAATTGATTTGTTAAATCTAGTTCTTTATATTCAGCAAGATAGT
>CAYJPB010000059.1:0-12393 GCA_964371955.1 uncultured Desulfovibrionaceae bacterium
TTGAGATGATGGTGACAAAATAGTATTCGCCTCCGGCGGGGGCAAAGGGGGTAACACCCTTTGCAAACCCTAAAATTTTCTATTTTTTAAAAACTTTGTAACATACTAATAATATAATGCTATTCAAAACTTGGCTATAATATGGATTCACGTAATATATGTCTATAATAATTTACACCATAGCATTTCCATCGTCTATTGGTGCCATGTCTTCATTCACGTCAAAATCAGCGTCTTGTAAAGTGATTGTTTGGCTTTCTTCACCCTTTGTGATTGTGAATACGGTGTCGTCACCCACAGTTTCGTGATCAACAATGAAGTCATTGTCGCTGGTGAATGAAGAAATGTCGAGGATATCGCCTTCACCAAAGTCAGTGATAATATCGTTTGCACCGTCGGTAAAGCTGTCTGAAAGCCATGAATACACATCAGCGCCTTCGCCGCCTGTCATTATATCACTACCCTCGCCGCCGTGCATAATATCATCGCCGTCACCGCCGTGCATAACGTCATCACCTGCTCCACCGAGCATAGTGTCGTCACCTTCATTGGCTAAGAGTAAGTCATCGCCGTCAAGCCCTTCCATAGTATCGCCTTCATCTGAGCCGGCAATAATATTTGAAGCATTGTCACCTTCTGTGGAAACAAGCCTGCCCTCGACTTGAGAATCGTACAGATCGCCTTCATCGTCGGTGAATTCAAGTTCTAAACTATCTTCAAAGCTTTGGTATTGGTGCATAGTATATTCGCCGCTTTGGCTATTGAGCACAATTGAAAATACGGGCGCTCCGTCGGCATCTGTTGCAGTAACAAAACTGTCGCTTTCCCATGTGAGTGTTACATCTTCGCCATTTATGCTTAATGTTTCACCGTCGGACATTCCGGAAATACTTTCGATAGAGAAAGTGCCATCAAGCCCTGATGCTTCTTCGATATTTCCTTCGACCGATAAAAGTGCGCCTTCGTCACTCACGTCACCAAAATCCATGCTTTTTAGGGCAAAGTCGTTGATATTTGATGTACCTGTGTCGGGTGCGGAAAGAACAACTCTGTCAAAGCCCCCGCCGATAAAGAAGTCGAAACTTTGATCATAGCTTTCGTGATTAATATCTGTGCTTTCTCTTGTGCTTATAATAGTTTCTTCATACACAAGCTCGCCATCTTTATAGAATTGCACGGTCACTGTTTCGCTGGAAGTTTCGTTCCAATCCCATTTGCCGTCGTATTTGCCTTCTGCATAGAAGTGGGCAAGTTCGAGGCTTACGCTGTAAGCTACTCCCTCGCCTTCCGGTAAGTCAATAATCATGGCGCAATCACCGGTAGTTTCGCCGATGGTGGTATTTGCCACGCTAATACCTGTTTCACCGTCCATATTCTTCACTACTATGTTTGAAAAATTCTGCTGATTTTCAGTTACCAAACCTGTTTCTTGATCGATACTTCCTTGAGAAATTGTGAAACCGTTCAGTTCAACTTCGTCACTTTTCAATGTTGTTGTGCCGTTTACCCTAAAACCGGTAACACCCAAATCTGAAGGAGAAGTATCCATAATAGAAAATGAAGAATCTTGCCATGAAGTCGATTGTAAAACGCCTGATGTATCAACATCAGTTCCCGTATTTGTGTCTTCCAAACTTGTGTCTGGAGTTTCTGGAGTAGTGTTTTCAGAATCCGGAGTTTGTGGAGTTTCGGGGGTTGTATTTTCAGTATCGGGTGTTTGAGGAGTTTCAGGGGTTGTATTTTCAGTATCGGGAGTTTGAGGAGTTTCTGGTGTAGTGTTTTCAGAATCCGGAGTTTGTGGAGTTACAGGAGCAGTATTTTCTGTGTTCGGGCTTTCTGGAGTTTCTGACGTTGTAGGCGCAGGAGGAATATTTTCTGGAGCTGTAGCTTGAGTGGAAGAGTCAGGCGCAGAAGTTCCTTGAGAAAGTTGTGGTTCAACTCCAAAAGAAGATTCGCCCTCAATTCCGCCAAGAGCAGTCACGCCATCGGCAATAGTTTGTTGTGAAACTGTTTCAACACCGCTACCGGTATTTTCAAGTTGTGGGTTTGCATCGGTATTACCTGCTGCAGGCATTAAATCGGGACTTATCGCCGCAAAAAAATCTTCACCGGCAATCAATTCACCGTCAAGAACAAATTCAGGCATAAAGTCTGATGAATAGACATCATAAAAATTTTCAAGAGTTATACTTGAACCTATTTCATCGAAAGAAATAACTAAACTTTTTTCAACTCTTTCAATAATGGCATTGGCAATGTCGAAATCAAAAACGTATTCTGTAATTCCTTCGGCAACCGGAAAATTTATTTCTGTGTTTGCTTGGGGAGCAACCAAATTAATAGTGGCCATAACAACCTCACTGTCAGTATTTTAAATAAATAAGAAAGCAAAAAAATGCTTTTCCATAACAAGTCCGCTTTGTCATTCAAAAGATCGTCACTTGTCACCGTCTGCCGACATTAATCATCGTTGCAGAAAAACTATTAACTAATTGTATAGTAATATATTTGTAAACAAACAATATATAGACAACACATAATACACATTCTCACGTATGGCAAGCTATTTTTTTTCACATTGAAATCTTGTACATGAATCGGTTGTAACCCATTCTAATATGAGCCTTTGTAAGTGTTCAGAGGCTACTTTTCTTTGGAGAGAAGTCCGTCAAAAGTGCCGTTGACAATGCCGTTTGCGAAAATTTTAATCAGGTTGATATCGTATTTATCGTGTGAAGAAGAGAGTGTGGCTATGATATATTTCAGACTGCTTTTTTTTGCGTAAAGCCTGTTTTGCATCATTGCCGAAACCGTGTCTACAAGTCCTGTAATTCTGCCAAAAATACTCACTTGTTCAAGTCCGTCGGGGTATCCCGAGCCATCAAGTCTTTCGTGGTGTTCAAGAATACACAATTTTATTTCACGAGGCACAGTAGGGTAAAACCTTTGCACAATACTTATCCCGCGCAACACATGGTGCTTGTTTGTGTTCATATCCTCTTCGCTGATTTCTTTTTTTGAAAGAATAAATGTGGGTATTTTACTTGTGCCTATATCGTGCATAAACAAACCGAGAGCGAAGTTTTTAAGCGTTTGAGCATCATAGTTTTTTAGCGATTCCATTGCAAGCCATACTCCGAGTACAAGTGAGTTGTATGCGTGATTTTGTGAGCTGTGGTCAAGGGTGTAAAGATTTCCGATAAAGACTTTCATCCTTTCTCTGTCTTTCAATATGTAATGCAAGAATATGTGGATATCTTTTTTAATTTTATCGTAAACTGACTCGATGGGATAACTTGCTAATTCTTTATAATGTGTAGTGAGTGCTTGTGCTATAATACTTACACTCTCTTCGGGAGTGAAGCTTTCATCGGTGAGCACAAGATCGACTTTTGCAATAATATATTCCAAGTAGACAGAAAATTCGTTTTTAGAGACAAAAAGACGATCTTCGCTACACAGAGTTTGCGCTTTATGCGCTAAATCATACGTAAGTTTCTCGCCTTTACTTCCAAAGGGTTTGAGCGAGGCAGTTTCTTCATCAAGCCAATAAAGGTTCACAGGAGGGTGAAATTTTGGAAATGTGTCGTATATTGTGGGGCTTATCTGAAAATATTCGTCTGTTTTCGGAGTATCGTCAATTTCCTCAATTGGAGCATTATTGGCAGATATAGGAGAAGATGAAGAGTTTTCCGTATCGGAATTGCTCAGCATTTTATCGATTAGATAGTCTCCGTCTTGTTTTTCAGTACCCATAAGTCTTGCGATTCCTCTTAAATGTTCTTGAGTATTCAATCACTGGCAACTTATCCATGCCATTCTAATTCAAGTATAACAGTTTGAAATAACAGATAAAATCTAAAAAAACGCACAAATTCTTCATCGGGATAGAGAGACAAATCAGAACTGCGTACAGTACGTTATTTAATAGTACAGATTTTTAAAAAAATATCAAGAATAAATTTATCTGTGCAATTTAAATTTCTTATCAATTGACTTATTGGATAAACAAAAAATAATAAATTATTAATGCTCCCTAAAGAATTTAAATTATTTTCCGATAATATACTTGAATGTCATGTAATTTGTTCTTTTCAATGAATAAGAAATAGTTACAAAAAATAAAAGAGGCAATGTATGAAAAATTTACGAGTTTCGCTGAAACTGTCATTAGGCTTTGGTATTATTACCATACTACTTTGTATTTTAGGGTATATTGGCATTTCAAGTATAAACAGTGCGCAGAAAGGCGCAGATACTCTTGAATCGATTTATATTACCGAGCTTGGGATTTATAACCGTTTTTCAGCAGATATTTCTAAAGTCGGCTATAATATGGTGAGATTTCTTGCAAGTTCTGACGATGAATTACTTAACGAAGTATCTTTAACTGTTGAAAATGTCCATGATTCTATGTCGGAACTCAACGCCTTACTGGCTTCACACCCCAACGATCCGCAAATATTGCATTTGTCTGAATTTCTTGAGGAATTTACTCCTGAGCTTGCCGAGTATCAGGCGTACATACAACACACATACGAAGCAAGGCATCATTCTCTTGCCACATGGGCAAGTGCTTCAGAAAAAGCTACTCAAGCTGTTTCAGCTGTTGATGTGTATCTTGAAAGTGTTATGGATGGCATTGGAACTGCCGGTGAATTTGGGCAACAAGCAAATGTTGAAACACTTACCGCACTTGATATCAATACAATGGCTTTAGTAAGCTTAATCGGCGAATTTCGCATGAATCTAACTGAGGCTTTTTATGCAAAAGATGTTACTTTAGCTAATGAGCTTATAGCTAATCTCAAAGAAAGTTTTGCCGAATCTGTCGAACTGCAATCCACTATTCCTTACGCAAATATAGAAAACAATGCCGAAACAATGAACGCAAGCATGGAAATTTTTTTCGATGCTCTTGATGAGTGTATCGCTGCATGGGAAAGAGAAAATGTGGCAAGTATAACTCGTGCAACTGTTTATAATAATTTGCTTCGACTTGTTGATGAAAGCTCAGAGGCACTTATTATTTCCGCTGACGAAACCGCATTAACAAATATTGCCGATCTTGAAGAAAGTCAAAGTTTCTTCCAAGCTATTCTTATCGCTATGATCGTGCTTACTGTTATAACCAGTATTCTACTTACAAGACAAATCACCTCTCCAATTGCTAGTTGCGTAACTTTTGCCAAAGAAGTAGCCAGAGGTAACCTTTCTTATGTTATGAAACTCAATCAGCGTGATGAATTTGGGCAACTTGCAGATGCACTAAGAGAAATTCCGAAAAACTTGAATGCTATTGTTGAAGAATACAGTATTCTCAGCCAAAAAATTGCGACAGGGCATATCACTTCCAAAGGTGATTCATCAAAATTTATGGGTGAATTTGCCAGCCTTATGGAAGGAACAAATAAAATTACAGACAGCTACCTTGCGATTATCGAAAACGTGCCTTCTGCAGTTGTAATGCTCAACTCAAGCCAAGTTGTGCAATATCTTAACAGAGCGGGACGTAACGCATGCGGCGATCTTTTTACCGATAAAACGTGTAAGCAAATTATGAATCGTGAAGACAGCGGTACTTCTACGGATGCTCTTGCGCTTGCAATCAGAACACTCAAACCACAAAGTGGGGAAACTATTGCTCATCCACAAGGCGGCACAATTAATATCAAATACTTTGCTGTTCCCATGCTTGATGCAAAAGGCAATTTACTCAGCATTATGCAGCTTATTTTAGATGTTACAGATGAAAAGAAACTTCAACAGACAATTATGACTGTTGCACAAAACGCGACCGAAATTGCTCAAAGAGTTGCCTCAACAGCAACAGAGCTCAGTGCGCAAATCGGACAAGCCGAAAATGCCGCCGTGCTTTCACTCAGTCAAGTTGAGTCTACCTCCGTTGCCATGAATGAAATGAATAGCACTGTTTTGGAAGTAGCGCATAGTGCAAGCAATGCTTCGAACGTTGCAAACGACGCTCGCTCAAGAGCGGATAGCGGTGCCGCCATTGTTGATTCTGTGGTGACAAGCATTGCCGGTGTTGACAAGCAAGCGAAGCAACTCAAACTGGATATGGCGCAACTCGGTGAAGATGCTGAATCCATCAACACCATTATGAACGTTATTTCAGATATTGCCGACCAAACAAACTTACTTGCTCTAAACGCTGCAATTGAAGCGGCAAGAGCCGGAGAAGCAGGACGCGGGTTTGCCGTTGTTGCCGATGAAGTGCGTAAATTGGCAGAAAAAACCATGCACGCAACCGTTGAAGTAGGTAACGCTATCAAGGGTGTACAAAGCAGTGTTGAAACAAATATGCAAAATGTGGATTACTCTGTGAAGAATATTGCAGAAGCTACAGAGCAGGCACAGCTTGCCGGTTCAAGCCTTGCAGAAATTCTTACCCTTGTAGACACATCTGCCGATCAGGTACGATCAATTGCTATCGCGGCGGAAGAACAGTCCTCCACTTCTGAAGAAATCAAACAAAACCTCAGCACAGTTCACGACAGCGCAAATACGATGTCTGTTACTATGAGTGAAGCGACACAAGCCGTAAACGATTTGGCCGAACAAGCTTCAAAACTTAATGAGCTTATCGCTCAATTGCAGTCAACAGAGTAAATATTTGTAGTAAATTACATAAAGATTAGCCTAAGACAAAACTCAAACACTTGAGAATTGCACAAAATAAAAGTCCGCTACTTATAAAGTGTAGCGGACTTTTTTGTTATAATTTCAATTACTATCTTGCGATTGATGCGAGCAATTCAGAAAGTACAACAGCTCTATTGGGTACCATGTAGGATAAAATATCACCGGCTTCTTGTCCTTTCATTCCTGCCAAGATTTTGACTGCAACGTTTTCGTCAAGATCGGCAAGCACAATTGCGGCTTGTCTGGGTTTCATATTGACATACATATCAACGAGTTGTGCATAATTTGCATCGTCAACGCTTTCGGCTGTATCAATCATTTCGCCTACTTCGCCTTCAATTCCGCGCAATTCGTTCATACGGGCTTGCACTTGCTCTTCAAGGGCGCGTAATTCTTGTTCGCGTCGATTAAGTTCTTCTTGTTGTATATCGTATGTATCTGTAGACATATAGGGATTTTGCACGTTCGGTGCGGGAATTATTCCTGCGGTTGCGCTGTCTGGACGTTGGAAATTTTCCACTGCGATGGGTGAATTCATAGGTTGAATTTGTGGAATGAGCGGTGAGGGATTTGGTATGGCGGCAGTTGCGCTTGGGACAGGCGGAATATTTTCAACGGCATGTGCTTCGGCAGCATACGCAACGGATACGCCAAAAAGTGGTGACGATTCGTCTTCTTCTGCGCTTGTAGTGTCTTCCACGAAATCGTCAATTTCGCTTTGGAGTGTTTGGCGGACGGTATCCGGCAGATTGTTTTGCGCTTCAAGTCTTGCAATTGTGCGCAATTCTTCGTCAGTTGGCGGAGGAGAAGTTCTTTCTGTGATTGCATCGATGAGGGTAGTAAATTCAAATTCCGGCATATCAGATGGCATAAAGAGAATACCCACAAGCAATGCTACTTTAACACTGCCAACAAAAACTACCAAGCCCAAAATTTTATTAAGATAAGAAACCTTCTTTATCTCTGATGTGCTTTGATGTGATGATTTCATCGAAGAACCTCTGCTCTTTGTGTTTTTCGTCTTGAACATAGCGTATTTCCTGTTTTTCCTTAAGTTTCTCAAGGGTTTTCTTTTCTCTTGATTTTTGAATAAGAATTACTCTTGCCTCTTCAACTTTTTTATTCCATTCTATTAAGTGGCGCTGCGATTCTACTAAATCTTGTCTCAGGCCTTTGATATAGTTTGCAATTACCCAACGATTTTCAAATTCTTCCGGTTTGAGAGAAGATAAGCGTATTTGTTCTTGAATAAGTGCTGCGCTGATTGTTTGCAGCCTTTTTTCTTCTCGCATACGTTCGTTTTCCATTCGCGCAAAATAGATTTTCGCTTCCTGCTCTAATTGCGTTCTGTACTTGAGAACTTGTTCTAATGAAAATTTGAATGCCATAACTTTGTCACTTTCCTGACGGTTTATCTATTATATATTCTCTTTATAGCAAATACCGTGCCAAATACCTTTGATTGCCTAAAACAAGGGAATGAGCTTGGCAATACATTCTATTATATGTAATTCTTAGGTGTCAAATAATTGTGGCACGAATTTTGCATTGTGTTACATGTGAAGAAAAAGAAATTTGAAAGATGCTTGGTATCTACTTCTTTTTCTAAGGAGGCTTTATGCAAAATTCGATGTTTACCGGTTTATTTGGTGCATTGACTGCAGAACATAGAATGGCAACCATTTCAAATAACCTTGCGAATGTAAATACAACGGGTTATAAGAATGATAAGCTTGCATTCAAGGATACAATGATCCATTTCGCGCACGATTATATACGCGAACCTTTGGAAAACTTGCGCTCAAAACCGCTTTTTCCCGAAGCGCACTTGCTTTCTCGTGTACGTATTGCTGTTGGACAGACGGATTTTAGTCAAGGCCCAATGGAAAGTACGGGAAATCAGCTTGATGTTGCACTTTCCGGCGAGGGATTTTTCAATGTTCTCACTCCGCAAGGCACAATGCAAACACGAAATGGTTCTTTCACTCTAGGTTCTGACGGCACGCTTCTCACAAAGCAGGGCTATACTGTGCTTGGGCAAGGTGGGCCGATTGTTGTACCCGAAGGAACAAGAAATATCCACATATCCCACGACGGCAGAGTGTTTGCCGATGAAAGCGAAGTAGGTGCTTTTCAGATTACTGCTTACGATAATCCTGAACAGGATATGGAAAAAGTGGGGCAAAATCTCTACAGAGCGCGTGAAGGCTCAACACCTGAGTTGATTGATCCGTTCGCAAATGGGCTTGTCGTTTCACAAGGATTTTTGGAAAAAGCAAATGTGAACGTTGTAGAAGAAATGGTGAAAATGATTGAAGTTCAGCGCACATTTGAAGCAAATTCAAAAGTAATGCAAACCGCAAATGACGTCGACAAAAGCGCGATAGAAAGAGTCGGTAAAGCAAGGTAAATTTGACAATTGAGTATTTCGTGAGCAAAGCGAACAAAGGCTTTAGCGAGCGAAGCAAGAACCACGTTTCTTGCAAGCGAGGTTTCGTGCACAAAGTGCCGAAACAAATACAAATAATGTCAAAAGCGCGATAGAAAGAGTCGGTAAAGCAAGGTAAATTTGACAATTGAGTATTTCGTGATATCGATTAAGATGTTGTTGACATGTATAGTATTCGCCTCCGGCGGGGCCAAAGGAGATAATCTCCTTTGGAAACCTTATAAGGGCGGTGAATTAGAAAAATTTGGACTAAAGGGGAAAATATTATGATGCGATCATTATGGACCGGTGCCACCGGCATGATAGCTCAACAATTGAACATAGATGTTATTTCAAACAACTTGGCGAACGTCAATACGGCATCGTTCAAGAAGAGCAGGGCAGAGTTTGAAGATTTGATGTATCAAAACATGCGTATCGCAGGTTCAACCACGGAAGGCGACAACAGAATTCCCGTTGGTTTGCAAGTAGGTATGGGTGTTCGTCCTGTGGCAGTGCATAAATTCTTCACGCAAGGTGATTTCCAAAACTCAGGCAATCCGCTTGATATTGCTATCGAGGGCGATGGCTTCTTCCAAGTAGAAGTGGGCGATCAGTTGCAATACACACGTGCAGGGGCGTTCAAGCTTGATCAAGACGGAACAATAGTCACGGCAAACGGTTATGTGCTTCAACCTGAATTCTCCGTGCCGTCGGAAACACGCTCAATTTCAGTTTCAGAAAGCGGGCATTTGATGTGTCTTGACTCACAAGGTGAAGAAATTGCTTCTACGGATATTCCGCTCTATACTTTCATAAATCCGGCAGGACTTGACGCGAGAGGAAGAAACCTCTATACTCCAACTGAAGCTTCGGGCGAACCTGTTGAAGGTGTTCCCGGTGATGAAAACGTCGGAACTTTGGCGCAAGGCTTCTTAGAAATGTCTAACGTGGAAGTTGTTGACGAAATGGTAAATATGATTGTTGGACAGCGTGCGTATGAAATGAACTCAAAGGCAATACAAACCTCTGACACCATGCTCCAAACCGCAATTCAAGTAAAACGTGTATAGCGAATAGTTATTAGGAAGACGGACAGAATAGTACTTGTCTTTGACGGGCAAAGGGATTATCTCTACGGGGGTAACCCCCTTTGGCCCCGCCGGAGGCGAATCATATTCCTGTCATCATCAACTAAAAAAATCGGGAGGAAGAATGCAAAAATTTTATTATACATTGCAAAAAATATTTTTTGTATTCTTCGTTTTGTGTCTTATAGATGTGAACGCACATGCGCAAACATGGAGAATTAAGGTATACGACAGCGCGGTTGTGCACAATGACATTGTTACTTTAGGTGATATTGCCGAACCTCTTGGAGACTTATCTGCTGCGGATTGGGAAAGACTGAGCGCAATTCAACTTTTTGCGGCACCGGCAGAAACGGGCAGAGCTTTTCAGATTACTCGAAGTAATTTAGAAGACTCACTCACTTATGTGCTTGGTTCAAGCGCAAGTTATCTTTTGTTGCCGAATTCTTTGGCTATTCAAAAGGGCGGAGCTTTATTGAGGGAAGCTGAAATTATGCGCCTCGTGCAGACCTCGCTTCAAGACAAAATTTCCTTGCTTGACGGAAGGGCAGAGCTTGTGGATTACAGGGTGCCGACATATATTTTCTTGCCGACAGAAGGGCAAAGGGTTGTGCTTGACGATGTTGACGTCGAAGCAGGGCGCATATCCTTGAAATTTGAAGTGAGAGAGTTGGACGATTCCGTTGTAAAAAGCTATACGGGCAGTGTTTTTCTAAACCTTTGGCGAAATGTGCCCATGCTCATTCGTCCGCATAACAGGGGTGATAGACTTGAGCCCGATGTCATAACTTTTGCCAATCAAAATGTAGCCTATATCAATGGCAATGTGTGGGACGGAATGGGCGGCCCGTGGCAGTTCACCACTTCGGTAGGTGTGAATGAACCGATAATGATGAGCGATCTTGCGCCACTTGCTACAGTACGCAGAGGGCAGCTTGTAAATATCGTTTATGAAAGAGGAAGCGTTCTCATTGTTCAGCAAGGTGAAGCGCAAGAAGACGGGGCGATAGGCGATATCATCACCGTTGAAAATACAGCAAGCGGAGTTGACGTTTTTGGAACGGTTGTTGACAACCAAACTGTTCGAATACAATAAATACTCTGAAAAAAGGATTTGTTATGAAAAAATTAAGTATTATTTTGCTCAGCGCCATGTTTTTAAGCGCCTGTGCCGGTCACGAAGAAAGCCCAAGCCCTATTATGCCTGTAACACAGCCGATGACGTATCAAGAGCCTGCCCCTACCTATTCGAATCCGGGTTCTTTGTATAGTCATGTAGATACGGTTGATCTTTATGCTGATGGCAGAGCGCGTAATGTGGGCGATATAGTACTTATTAACGTAGTTGAAAATAACACAGCCAGCAATGAAGCCGCAACAAGCACTTCACGAGATTCAAGCCGTGATATCGGTGTAGACGCACTTTTTGGGCAAAACAGTATTCCGCTTTTTGGCACCACAGCCAACCCAATGCTGAGCACAACACATACTTCCGGATTTGACGGTTCAGGCGCAACCGAGCGTTCAAACACCATCACAGCCACAGTTGCTGCGCGTGTTGTGCGTGTGTATCCTGACGGGCTTATGCAAGTTGAGGGCGCAAGAGAAACGCGCGTAAACAACGAAACGCAGTATATTGTTGTGACAGGCTTGGTTCGTCCGCGTGATGTGCAACCGGATAACTCAATCCTATCAACACAAATGGCTGATGCGCAAATTGAATATTGGGGCTCAGGTGTAATCGCCGATGAGCAAAGAGCAGGTTGGCTTTCAAGGTTACTCAATATTGTATGGCCTTTATAGAGAATAATAGTAAGTTTTTAGAATAATAAATACTATCAAAAAAGTCATGTGGACGCCGGAGTAGTTGCAACAAAGAGTTGAAGCTACTCCGGCGTCTTTATGGCATGAACTAAAACAGTATTTATACTCTGATTGAATTTTGAGCCAAACAATAGTGTTTTGGTATATAAATGTAAACGAAAAAGCGAATGAGGATACGATAATTTTCTGTTCATTACAAAGAAGGAAAATCTGATAACTATTTGTAATATTGAATAATTTTAATGTATAAAAAACTTGTGTATCAAGTTGGTATAAATGATTGTGAAAAAGCAGAATAAAAAAGCTTGACAAGCATGTCGAATATGCCTATGTTCTTTTTGCGGGGTGGAGCAGCACGGTAGCTCGTCGGGCTCATAACCCGAAGGT
>CAYJPB010000060.1:0-8587 GCA_964371955.1 uncultured Desulfovibrionaceae bacterium
CCCAACTAATTAATATGCGTACCAAATAGCTTTTGCTCTGGTGTAATTTTCGAGTGACATTTGCCCACATTCTCTGCCCCAGCCGGAAGTTTTGTATCCGCCGAAAGGTGATGCAGGGTCGTAGCAACCGTATTTATTGATGAAGATTTGTCCTGCTTTGAGTGCTTTTGCAACACGTTGTGAACGACCGATATCAGAAGTCCAGAAGCCTGCTGCAAGTCCGTACTCTGAATCGTTTGCCATTTGCACAGCTTCTTCTTCGGTATCGAATGGGATAACCACAAGAACAGGCCCGAAGATTTCCTCACGTGAAACGCGCATATCGTTGGTGCAGTCAACAAAGATAGTGGGGTCGATGAAGTAACCGTTTGCATTTGTGCCTTCTGTGTTGCGTGTTCCGCCGAAAGCGATTTTTGCACCTTCGTTTTTGCCGATTTCAATGTAGTTCATAATGCTTTCGAAATGATCTTTTGAAACTTGTGCACCTTGGTGATTTTCAGGGTTGAATGGATCGCCTACTTTCCATGTTTTTGCGTAGGCAACCAAACCGTCGATCACTTGCTGATACACTGAACGCTGTACAAATAAGCGTGTTGGTTCTGAGCATTTTTCGCCTTTCCCGCAGAACATGGCAACAAAAGAGCGTTCGATGGCAAACTTCATATCAGGCGCATCTTCAAAGATGATATTTGCTGATTTTCCGCCAAGTTCAAGAGTAAGAGGTTTGAGGTTGGTATCGGCTGAATCGTGAATAAGCTGACGACCAACGCCTGTTGAACCCGTGAAAGCAACTTTGTCCACGTCGGGGTGACGAGTGATGAAGGAACCGACTGAACCTTTACCAACAATAAGGTTTAATACACCTTTCGGTAAAAGTTGTGATTCGTGGATAAGTTCAAAAAAGCGGATAAGTGAGAATGATGTTACGCTTGATGGTTTCATAACAATAGTATTGCCCATTGCAAGAGCAGGTCCTAATTTGTAGCCTGCCATATCCATAGGGTAGTTCCAAGGAATGATTTGACCACATACGCCAATTGGTTCACGCAAGGTATATGAGAAAAAATTGCCTGAAACAGGATTTACATCGCCGTAATATTTATCAACCCAACCGGAATAATAATCAAAGAAAGTAGCAATGTTTTCAACATCTTCCATAGATTCAGTAAAAAGCTTGCCGTTATCGAGGGTTTCGAGGGTGGCGATTTCTTCAATGTTATCACGAAGAATTTTTGCCAATGAGCGCATAAGGTTTCCTCTTTCACGCAAAGGCATGGTTTTCCATGGACCGTTATCAAAAGCTTCACGAGCTGCTTTTACGGCATTGTTCACGTCTTCTTCGGTTGCATTTTTTATTTTTCCGTTCACTGCGCCTGTAGCAGGGTTCATAGACTCTAGCTCTGCGCCGCCGCCCATAACCCATTCGCCGTTAATATAACAGCTTTTTGTGGTTTTGAGCCATTCTTTAGCCCATTCTAATTTTGGTGTTGACATAAAAACTCCTATAATTAATTGTTGTTTATTTATTTGTTAATACCTATTTTCAGTTAAAGCTTTGTCGTATAAAATTTGCGAACTTTCTTCAACCTTTGTAAGCATTAATGGGTCAATAAGTTTGTCTGCTTCCTCTTGTGAGAGTAAATTCATTTCGAGAACTGCCTGTTTTATTGAAATACTATTTTTGGAAGCATATACAGCAATTTCCGTCGCTGTTTTGTAGCCAAATATTGCCGAAGCAATGGAGGCCATTCCCAGTGAAATTTCCGCCTTTTGGTAATTGCTTTGTGTGTTGACTTCAATTGTGGCAACACACTTTTTTGCAAAAGCATGCACTGAATTGTAAATGAGTTTTGCAGAATTAAGCGTGTTCACCGTGAAGACGGGATACCACGGCGTAACATCAAGCTCACCTGCTTCAACAGCCATATCGACACTTGCAGAATAGCCACAGACTTGATAGCAGGCAATGTTCACAAGTTCTGCTAAGGATGGATTGACTTTACCGGGGAAAAATGAAGAGCCGTTTTGCACAGGCGCAATGGATATTTCCGCAAAGCCTGCATGTGGTCCGCTTGACATAATTCGTATATCACGTGCCATTTTTGAAATGCCTGTAATGCTGGATTTTAAAGCACTTTGCGCACGCAAGAAAAAGTCGGCAAATTGTAAATGATCGAAAGGGTTTTCTGTATGGAATACTTTAATTGAAAGCTCTTTTTCCAAAGCATTGTTTATGCGCTCATGGAAGCCTTTAAAGGAACCTAAGCCTGTGCCTACAACGGTATATCCAATAGAATGTTCGCCACATTCAGCTTGTATTTCCTGTAACTTCTTTATTTGTCTTTCTAAAAATGAAACGGGAGCTGAAAAAAACTGCCCCATATTGATGGGCGCGGCATCTTGAAAACATGTGTGAGAAACTTTTACGGAATTGGCAAATTCTTCAGCCTTTGCAGAATATGCGGAAGCGAGCTCTTTAATAGATTCAATAACTTTTGCAATTTCAACAGAGAGCGCAAAGCGAGAAGCTGCATAGGCAGAATCGCACGTAGATAAGCCAAGATTGACATGCGTGTTCGGTAATACTTTTGTATATTCTTTGCTTCCGGTAAGAATTTCATTCGCTCGTGAAGCAATAACTTCATTAAAGTTCATATGTATTGGAGCAAAATCATTGCCGCTGAGCATATCTAAAACAAATTGATCGTTAAATTTGCCTTCTTTGATTTCGTCACAGGCTTGTGCAATTGCATTTTTCACATCTTCTTCAAGCAAACCTATTTCATGATGGACTATTGCACAGGCCTTTTTTACGCCACTCATGGCAACAATATATTCAGGAAAAGCAGAAATAATTTCTTTTGACCGGGTGAACAGTTGCAAAGCGCGTACAGTTTGTGCACCATAATACACATCATCACTGATTTCAATTTCGCCGAGTAAGTCTTTATCAATACGCATCTAATCTTCCCTTATCTTGTTGCATAAAAATCCTTTCACATATATTGAAATAAATTTTCAAAATAAATTTTATATGAAAATAAATTTTCATTTCCTTTCTAATACGAAAATCAATACCTGTCAAGGAGTTTTTTAAAAGTGCTCATTTTTTTCAATTATGCAATATTTTGCTTTAATTGACTTATTTCGACTTACATAAAGGAATTATTTTTATATGTAAATATTTTTCCCTATATATTTTAATTTTTATATTGAAAGCTTGACAAAGGCAAAAATATCAGCAAAATATATAAAAAATAGGAACACAATGACAAATATACTTGAAAAACTAAAAAGTGAATACCCACATTTATCAAAAAAACATCAAATTCTTGCCGGCTACATCTTGAAAAATTCTACCGAAGTAGCTTTTATGACTTCTGTAGAGCTTGCACAAGCAGCAGAAGTCAGCAACGCAACTGTTACGCGCTTTTCTACAACCTTAGGCTTTAAAGGCTTTCAAGAATTTCAAGACAGTATTCGCCAAAATGCCATCAAGCACTATTCATCAAAAGATGAAGTGGGTAATCTGGCAGGTAAGGGCGATGAACTATCTGACACTTTATTGCAAGCAATTAATCTCATTCCGATTTTATACACAAAAAGAGATATGCAAAAAATTATTGAAGCCGCTGAATGTGTGATTTCCTCTGAGAAAGTGCTTATTACCGGTTACCAATGGTGCGATACACTAGTTACATATACATCGTATGAGTTGAGTAAGTTTAAGAAAAACGTACACAAACTTATTGACGAATCTCTTGAAAGTTACGATTTAATACATGAAAATCCAAGCAAAACCTGTGCTATTGTTTTTGCTCTGCCTCGATATCCCAAAAATTTAATCGACCAATTTAAAAAATTACAAGAACAAAATATTCCCATTATTCTTTTCACTGACGAAGTTTTTCCCTATGCTAAAAATGCCGACTACCTTTTTACAGTAGAGATAAATTCTTCATTGCCAACTGTAATGCCGCTTCTTATGATGATGCTTACGGTGCAAGAAATCATCAGCCGTGTTGTTATAGGCGATCCTATAAGGGCAAAACAAAGAGTTACTGAGTTTGAAGCAAGTGCAAAAGAGATATATAAAAGGTTGGAAGAATTACTTTAATCTTTTTTTAGCAGTTTAGAGTATCAATGTGTATCTTCTTTTATAGTTTTAACCAATTTTTCCATAAATATCAAACCATCTTCAATAACAACAACATCAGCTTTTTCAATAATAGCTGCATTTTCATTTGTATTGACTGCGATAATTGTCTTACACTTCTCTATTCCTGCATAAAATGCCCCCGCACCGGATGCACCAATAACAATACAGATATCAGCCGAACAGATACTTCCTGAAATACCGACTATTTTATCAATGCTTGCGTGTGCATTCATGGCAACAGGCCGTGTAACACCAAAAGTAGCATGAATACTTTCTGCTAAGGATTGAATTTGTAAAACTTTTTCCTTTGAGTTTATCCCTTGCCCACAGATAACAATAAGCTTTGCATCGCTAAGTGAGCTTGATTTAGTCTTTTCATTAAATGAAAGTATTTTTGATTGTAATCTATTGTCTTTCCATTCAAATGTTTCAAAATCAAAACGTTTAGTCGCTGAATATCTTCAATTTGCATTTGGGCATGATTAGAAGATTTATGCAAGTTCTCTGCAGCTTGTAAAATATGTACTGAACGAAAACTTTCTTTTGCTAAGGAAAGGCAATAAGAAGAAGCAGAGAAGAAAAGTTCAACTATGCAATTATTTGAATATGATATTTTTTTTACAAAATAAGCTTTTTGGGAATGATCCGCTTCGATAGAAGTAACATTATTTAAAGAAATTGCTTTTATTCTGTATGCAAACCTTGTGCAGATTGATTTTCCCCAAAGATTAGATGGAAATAAGCAGGTGTGAACTTCTGATTTTTTTTCATACTCATAAAGAGCATCTAATTGTAATTCAATCGTATTTTGAGAAAGAAGAAGCAGTGTTATTTCAGAAAAAATTTTACTCTTATTCAATTCTGATAGATATTTGATATTTTCAATTTCTTTTTCAAATGACGAAAAAAGAATAAGTGAGAGAGAGTGCTCACTATAAAATTGAGAATAAAAAGCAAAACATTCAGATAGTTGTGAAAGAAAGTCATTTTGAAAAGCATTAAGAATAATTTTAACCTGCATACTCTAATCCACGTTTTTTATTAAATCTTTTAAAAAATTAGTATAGAGGGACAGCGCTTTTTCTTCAATATTTTCTTCTATGATAAAGTGAGAATTTCTTTTGAAGCTTTTTACTTCAAGCAATTGAATTTTGGGCTCTTCTATATCCCTTTTGCTTTTAATAAAAGGCATCGATTCAATTTTTGCATTTTTGGCATTTATTTTATCTTTTAGAGTAGACACGCGCAAATAAGAAACTTGAGCATTTCCTATAGTTAAAACTGCAGGAGCTGAGATTATTTCTTCAATAATTCCATCATCGACATCACGCAAAATCCTTAGCTGATTATTTGATTCATAAGTCATGTTGATAATATTTGTAAAGCACGGTACACAAAGCATTTCAGCTAAAAACAAGCCTGTTTGTCCATTATCGCCAAGTCCCGCACTTGAACCTGTAATTATGAAATCCTGCTTATAATTTTGCGTAAATTCTGCTATTTGCTCAGCCACCAAAGAAGGAACAAAATCAATGTCTTCATCTGTTTGAACATGGACAGCTTTATCAAACTTTAAAGCAAGCATAAGTCGCAAAAAGCGCTCACAGCCGGAGTTACCGACTGTGAGCGCACTTATTTTGACTTCTTCTTGATTATTTTCATTCAAGGAAGCTTGATTTACTATTCTCAATGTCAGCTCTAAAGCACTTTCGTCAAAACAATTCAACACTTTAGGGAGGTATTGAAGAGAAATTTTATTTCCCTCCAGTACCCAATCTTCTGTAGTCAGTTTGTCGATGTCTTCAACCGCTTTGAAACAGACAAGAATATTCATTATAGCCCCTTACTTGATAACGTTGTCATATTTTGACGATACTATCTAGCCTTCAGGGAACAAAGTTCCTTTATTCATGATACCGTTTGGATCAAATGCTTCTTTTAGAGTTTTGAGCAAATAGTAAGAAGAGCCGTGTTCTTCTTTGATCCAAGGAGTTCTGTGTTTACCAATGCCGTGGTGGTGAGAAATTGAACCGCCAAAGCGCAATGTTTCTTCCATAATAATTTTATTGATAGGATTATGGTATTTGTTGATTTCATCTTCTGGTTTTACATCTACAACATTGTAATAATACATGAAGTAGACATTTGTGCCGTTTACATAGGAATGTGAAGAGTGGCCGCCCATCATTGTAATATCAGAAATTTCAGCTTTTACTCTATTGCAAACATTTTCATAAATATCATGGATAATATCCCAGTTACCTGAAATTTCTGTTGTAAAGCCAACATTGCTTGTTTGTTTGATTAAAGCATATTCTTCAACAACTTTTTCGGGGAACCAGTTTAATCCATCAAACCAAGTTTTGATAAGTTTACTGTCAACTTTTTCCGCCTTATTACTTGATAAGACTATTTTATCAATGCTATTTGCCGTAAATTCAGCAATTTCTTTTATACCTTCAGCCATGAAAACCAATACACACTTATTGTTAGAAAAATGTGAGAAATAGTAATCGCCATCTTCTTCATCATATAAACGTGCAACAGATGGCTTTAAACCTTCAACCATAACATTTCTAAGTAGGTCAAAGCCTGTTTTCATGTCATCTATGAGATAGCCTAAGAAAATATTGTTTTCAGGGCGATATTTGAAAAGTTTTACAGTAACTTCTGTGATAACGCAAAGTGCGCCTTCGCTACCCATAATAATATGGCGGAGATCCGGGCCGGCAGCTCTGCGCGGAACATTTTTAATTCTTACAACTTCACCATTCGGGAATACTGCTTCAACGCCAACAAGCATATCTTCAATGCCACCGTACAAAGTTGAGAATTGACCTATGCTTCGAGTTGAAACAAGACCGCCCATTTGGGCCAAGGGTTTTGATTGTGGTGAGTGACCGGTTGTAAGACCTTGCTTTCTTAGCATGTTTTCAACATCTTCTAAAAGCACACCACATTCACACGTAAGAAGCATATTATATTCATCAACTTTTATAACTTTTTTCATTCGTGAAGCGTCTAAAACAATAGAATTTTCAACAATAGTTTCAAGACCACCTTCAATTGAAGAAAGACCTGTTCTTGGAACAACATTGATGTGATTTTCGTTGGCAAATTCTAAAACCTTAGCTACTTCTTCTGTAGAATTTGCATACACTAATGCTGCGGGGATTGGCAATGTGTACACACCAAAAACTGCCGGAAATTTTCTGAAGCGATCGACGCTACTTTCTTTCAAAACTTCGGCATCTGTAACTACATTGTCTTTTCCGATTAAAGCAACAAGCTTATCAACAATAGTTTGTTTTTCAATTGACATAAAATAAATCCTTTTTATATAAGTTATAATCTATAACGATTGGTATGAAAGTTTTAGCACTTCGTCTGTGTGTTCAGTGACATGAGAATAAACATTGCCAATAATTTTTCCATACTTTTGAGTATTAATCATATCCGGTTGAAAATGATCTTTTATTTTTACCATTTTTGAAACGACTTCTTCAAAAGAGTTATAGACATAAGACCAACTGCAACGCAGATAGTTGAGCCTATAACTGCAGATCCGTTTACGAGGTTTCTCTTCACAGGCTTTTGCTAAAGCAAGCGGAAAAGCATACCAAAAACAGGTATTATCCCGGATTATTATGCTTTTTCCCCTTAAAAGAGAAAAATTTCATATTAAAATTAGTAATATTTTTATACCTCCCATGTAGTGAGTATAAATATTTGCCGTATAAAAAAATAAGCCTCCCTAATTACTATGTAAATAGAATCATCAAAATAAGACTGAGCAAACCTTGGAAAAAGTCAATAAAAGAAAGTAATTGCTAAAAAACTGTCTTATAGAAACTTTATCCGACCCAATTATTTTTCTGAAAAGTCACATATTCTCTAAGAAATGTCAACACATTTTTTTCAAAATTTATAAATTTGAAAATTTATTTTCATTTATTTGCTATATTTAATATTAAAAAGCGCAATTATTAATTAAGTAAATGTTATAATTTGCTTGACACTTTGTCTATTATGCCTTATTTTCATTCTGCTGTATAATTAATGAGCTGACATCATAAAGACTGCTTACGAAACATAAAGTATTTAACTTTATTAAATTTAAGCTTAAGGGGATTTATATGTCTAATATCGCTCAAGGAAAAAATGACTCAAAAATGCATGGCATGCGGTTTATGGTTTTTTTGCCTGCTTTTATTCTTATCTTTTTAACCATTGTTATTGCAATCATTAATCCTGAATCATTTTTATCTACAACAACGTATATTAAAGATGTTATGGTTATCCAGTTTGGTGGCTTGTTTAGCTTGACCGGTGTTGCTTCACTGCTGATGGTGTTTGCCGCATACTTTTCTAAATTTGGTAACTATAAAATTGGTGGAGCAAAGGCAGAGCCAATTATTCCAAGACATA
>CAYJPB010000060.1:8597-12216 GCA_964371955.1 uncultured Desulfovibrionaceae bacterium
CTATATTTATCGTGCTTTGTACCACAATTGCGGCAGGTATTGTGTTTTGGGGTACAGAAGAACCAATTTATCATCTTGCCTATCCACCGGCTTCATTAGGCATTGAGCCTATGAGCCCTGAGGCAGCTAAGTTTGCGATGGAAACAATGTTCTTACACTGGACATTTATACCCTATGCTTTTTATACAATTCCAACAATTATTTTTGCTTTTGCTTATTATAACATGAAGAAACCTTTCAGTATAGGTTCACAAATTTCTCACTTGTTCCCTGCTAAATACGAGAAAAAAGCAAATGAAATCATTGATATTATCATTCTTTTCTCCATCTGTTTTGCTATCGGTGCTGCTTTTGATACGTCAGTATTAAACATCGGCGGTGGCTTGAACACTGTTTTTGGCATTGAAAGCAATCTTACAACTTGGATTGTTATTGCCGTTGTTGGCAGTATCACCTTTATTCTTTCTGCTAAATCCGGATTATTTAAAGGTATCAAATACTTATCAACTATCAACGTATATGTCTATGCGGCTCTTCTCTTTATCTTCTTTGTCTTCGGGCCTACAGCATATATTTTAAACGGTTCTGTGGAAGCTTTTGGTGGTTTTGCGGCTAATATTTTTGAAAAATCTTTGTTTACTGGATCTTTTGCCGCTGATACATGGCCACAAGGTTGGACAACTTTCTACTGGTGTAGCTGGATTGGTTGGGCACCTGTAACAGCTGTTTTCCTTGCCCGCTTAGCCTATGGTTATACAATTAAACAAGTTATTGTAACAACGTTCTTTATCCCTGCTATTTTCAGCACAATTTGGATGAGTATTTTGAGCGGATCAGCTCTTTATATGCAAATGTCAGGAACTATTGACATTCTTGCGATTCTTACCGAAAAAGGTCCGGGCTTTGCAACCTATGCCGTGATTGAATACTTCCCATTTGCAATTGTTATCAGCGCTGTGTATGTATTTGCTGTTTTTATTTCCTTTATTACTGCTACTGACTCAACATTGAATGCTATGGCAAGTATTTCATCTGAAGGACTTACAGACGGTAAACAAGAAGCTCCTGTTCTCTTGAAAGTTCTCTGGGGTAGCGTTATCACAGCTGTTTCACTTATCTTCTTGGCTTTCCTAGGCCTTGACGGAATTAGAATGCTTTCCTACTTAGGGGGTATTCCTGCTCTTATTCTTGGTATTCTTGGTATTGTATCACTTGGTGTTATAATCAATAATTACAAGAAATTAGACAAATTAGAACCACAAGACGAAGAATAATTGTTCCTTATTCATATTAAATATTAGAGCTCAGCAAGAATTTCATGTTGAGCTCTTTTAGTGTAACCCCACCGCAAATTAACACGTGACAAAAGTAGAGATTTCATATAAACTATCCTTACGGAGTAATTATGAAAAAATCTCGTTTTAGTGAACACCAAGTAATCAAGATTCTCAAAGAAACAGAATCCGGCAGAAAAGTGGCAGATGTTTGCCGACTTATCCTTAGAAAACAGAGCCTTAAAGGATGTAATTGAAAAAAAGCTCTAGATGAGGCTCTGGGAAATCTCACCCCTCATGAGTTTGCAAATAAAGATGAAAACTCTAATTTAGCTATGGACTAACTTGGGGAGGGTTACACCTCCACTTACACCCATTTTCGGTGATATACAAAATTGCATTGATAAGATCACGGTTAGCGACCTTTACATTTCTTCGCTGAATCGGAAAATAGCTTGATATTCTTTCATATTGCTCTTCAGTAATCTTCATGAGTAGAGTTTAATATATTTTTAAATTAGTATCAACACGTCCTAGATTGACGTGAATTGAATGTCACGCCATTCCAATCTACGTTTTTATTATGATGATGTTGTCAAAGATTATATTCGCCTCCGGCACGGGCAAAGGGGATAATTCCCTTTGCAAACCCCAAAAGTTTCATTGAGTGTGTAAGGTTTATAATTTATTGAAATCATATATAAAATTTAAAAATTGGAATAATGTTTTTTCACTATTCAAGCCCGCTTTTTTTGTCGAAATACCCGTGAAGCGAGTCGAGAAAATGTATGCTTAATGTTGGAAATTCTGTGTGTATTTTTCTTTCAAGCGCTTTATTGTGCATTGTTTGTATGTGCAATTCCCATGTATTTGCGGCAACACAGCGCAAGCGAAAAGGAAAATCAACAATAGATTTTAAACGTGTTTCACTGTTGTCAAGCCATTCCAATTTGTGAACTGTCGGTTCAATGCCATAATTAAAGCGTGTAAGTAAGCATGCTTGCGAGGGTTGATTCGCAAATGGAAGAGACATTTCTTCGGCAAGCTCTTTTATGTCATTCTTACCTATGCCCACCTCAACAAAAGGAGAGAGAATATTTAATTCTTTAAGTGCCTTTAACCCCGGTCTATACACATTAAGATCGTCAGTATTAGTTCCGTCGCAAAGAATAAAACCCTCAACCTGCTTTTGTAAGAAAGAAAAAATTGCCTTTTTACAATGATAGCAACGTTCTATGTTATTCGCTCTCACCTCTTCATATTCGAGAGGATTAAAAGCATACGATGTGACGGGGATATTTGTTGTCGCCGAGAAAGTTTTAAGAACGTTTTCTTCTTCTTGCGGTATATGACAACCATGTATGTGCACAATACGAAATTCTGCTTTACTTTGTGAAGCGGCAAGTGCCAAAAGTCTGCTATCAAGCCCACCCGAGCAGGCAATGGCTATTTTTTCTTTGCATTTTAGGAGGGATAATAAGTCTTGCCATTTTAATGTGCATAGTGTATCTTTCATCTCCTATAGATAATATACAATTTAAAAATTATCAAGAATCTTTTAACCACTACAAAATACACAGAAAATATGGACAATGTACTTTTTGATTATAATCGCACTGCACGCATAGGTTTGCCGGAAGCAGTTTTTTGCCAAGGAAAAGACACAAAAGTTTTACGCTCCCTAGTTCGTGAATTTAATTTGAACAGAAAACCCATACTTTTTACACGTTTAAAGCCGGAAGTTTTTGCATGTTTTGATGAAGAAGAGCAGGGCATACTCGATTATGATGCGCTCTCTTGCACAGCAACAACAGGAATTTTGCCGCGCCGTGAAAAAGGTTCTGTGGCAATTGTTTCTGCCGGAACTGCAGATGCTCCCGTCTCTCACGAAGCGGCACGCACTTTGCACTATCTTGGTGTAAAATATAGCATGTTTGAAGACAATGGAGTTGCCGGATTGTGGCGCTTGACTTCCAACTTGGAGGCTATAAATGCACACGATGTTGTGATAGTTGTTGCCGGCTTGGATGCTGCCCTTGCATCTGTATTGGGCGGACTTACGCCAAAACCGCTTTTCGCTGTTCCCTCATCAGTCGGCTATGGTATCGCGGAAAAAGGCAATGTCGCACTTGGTTCAATGCTGGCATCGTGCGCACCGGGTGTTGGGATTTTCATTATAGACAACGGATACGGCGCCGCGTGTGCCGCTATGCGTGTTCTGAATAACCTACCGTAACTATCCAAAATAAAAGAAAGAAATATGCATAAAGATACACATTCGCACAATCATGAATTGCATGTACAGCATGCTCATTCACATACACATTCAAAAAATCGTGGAAAAA
>CAYJPB010000061.1:0-1037 GCA_964371955.1 uncultured Desulfovibrionaceae bacterium
TTCTGAGAGTTGGCAAATTGAAAGGTTTGGCAGCTTCTTCAAAAGTAAATTCTGGGTTTTCGTAGAAAATCCACATAGCTTTTGCAGCATCAATAGGTGAACCACCACCAACACCGATAATAATATCAGGTTGATATTCATTCATAGCTTCAACACCGCGCATAACTGTTTCAACTGATGGATCGGCTTCTACACCGATAAAGAGTGTGCTTTCAATGCCTGCTTCCTTGAGATTGCCTTGGATAGCAGCAGTTGTGCCGTCTTTAACCATTCTTTCTGAACCAATAACGATAAAAGCTTTTGTACCGCTGATTGATTTTAAATGGTCTAATGCGTTTTCACCAAAGTACACGTCTCTTGGAATTGTAAATCTTGTCATTTTTTTTTCATCCTATGTGTTAAAATTTAAACTTGTGAAAGCTTTATATACATAGAATAAAAATTGCGCAAGAAGGCACTTTAATGTTTGTCACTCACTAAAAGGTATGCCCCACACCAAACGGTAGCATACTTACCTTTTGGTAGGTTGATGCTTTTCTAAGCATTGTTATACGACTTAATTACTTCTTTACCCCATTTATTAAGGGCAGCCAGTAAAGGAATAACATCTTTGCCTAGTGGCGTGAGTGAATACTCAACAATAGGCGGAACGGTGGGGTACACTTTACGAGCGACAAGATTGTTTTCTTCAAGCTTTCTCAGCTGTTGTGTAAGCATTTTCTGAGTGATATTGGGTATAATTCTAAGAAATTCGTTAAATCGAATTTGCTCAGAATCTTGTAAACTCCATAAAATTGTCGTTTTCCATTTACCTGCAAGCACTTCAATTGCAACTTCCATTTCGTGAGTAAAATTACTACACGATACTTTATTTTCTCTATCTTCCGGCAAAATAAACTCCTCGTCATCTGACAAATCTAACTGTAGTTATATAAAACAGTAAAAATATTAAATCAAGAAGAAAATTTTAAAGGAAATTTTCATCTGTCATAGACTAGAAAGTGTCGTCAAATTCGAAGATTTTGCGGAATTTTCAA
>CAYJPB010000061.1:1047-12180 GCA_964371955.1 uncultured Desulfovibrionaceae bacterium
GTGCAGTGTATCAAAAACATACATAAACCGAATCAAAAATCATCTTTTGGGCAGAAAAAACGCAAAAGAAAGAATTTGACGACACTATCTACAATTCAAGCGTAAAAGTTGTCTACTGTTCGCTATGAAATATTGCTCTTTTATTGATCTATCATATTTCTTCAAAATCACTACGAATGTACTTAGCAATAAGCCTATTGGCTTTACTTTGACTGATAGATAAGTGTTTTGCCAGTTTTCGTGAAGAATTATGCACTTTATATGTGTTTACAATTAGTTTTTCTTCACATTTTGCCATTATGTCATCATACGTAAAGGCATTGTTCACAGTTTCAGAATTATAGTCATAGGCTTCCCCATAAAAGGTTGACGCATGAATAGATTCATTACCGCCGTCATTAGAGCTTGAATCACTATACAGTTGATTAGGGAGCATGTTTAGGGTTATGGCGATTGTATCGCTCGTAACTACAAGGCGTTCAACCAAATGCTTGAGCTCTCTGATATTGCCTTTCCACGGATACTCTGTAAACACATGAAGCACCTCATCGGTAAAATAGCGCGATGTATTATATTTCTTATTCAACTTGTTAAGAAAATGATTGACGAGTGGCAAAATATCTTGCTTTCGTAACCTAAGTGGGGGAATAGAAATTTCTACAACATTTAATCTGTAATATAAATCTTGACGAAAAGCACCGGACTCAACCAATTCTTTCAAAACTTTGTTTGTTGCCGCAACAATACGTACATCTACTTTCACATTTTGAGTGCCGCCGATTGGAAGAAACTCTCCGCTTTGAAGCACTTGCAAAAGTTTTGCCTGCGCAGTAGGGCTTAGTTCGGTTACTTCATCTAAAAAAAGAATTCCTTTGTCTGCAATTTCAAAAAGCCCTTTTTTGCCTTCGGTTTTCGCACCGGTAAAAGCACCTTTTGTGTAGCCAAATAGTTCAGATTCCATTAGTGGTTCAGGAATGGTAGCACAATTTATACTTACAAAGGCTTCGTCTTTTCTGTCGCTTATAGAATGTAAATATTTTGCAAGCATAGTTTTACCCGTTCCCGATTCTCCGCTAAATAGTGTATTGATATTAACAGCACTAATTTTTTGAATAGTTTTGAGAACAGGAATTATTGCCTCACTGGCACAGATAAAATTTTCATCAGGCATAAGAGTTTTTTCATTCTCAATGAAGCTCGGATTATATAAGTCATTTTCGCTCACTTCATTCCTGACATTCATCACCACATATTTAATTGCATTATCTTCACCAAAAATAGGAATAGCAATAGTTAAAAGCTCAACACCTGTACATGTTTTTTGTTTTACTGCAAAAGCTTTCTTTTCTTTATAAACTATAGGAAGAATGGAAGGTTCCCACCAATTTCCATCAGTAAAGTCGAAATAATTTTTATCAATCATTTGCTCAGGCGTGCGAGAAAAATGCCTTAAACATGCATGATTGTTATAGACAACATTGTAATCATGGTCATAAATTACCAATTCATCGTACATATGATCGATTGTGCGTAGCAAGTCCTCCATTTCCATATTCAGGGGTAAACGTCTACCTTTGTCCATATTTTGCCTCCTAAGTCCATCACATAGAGAATTGACAGTATATATAGATGAAGTCTATGAGTTTGTCAAAAGAATCTCAAAATCAAACAATTGCTTCATCTCTCTGATTTTTCTAATATTATTGCCTTATTATAAAGAAGCGTGTAAGTTTTATATTTCACAATAATAAAACATATTATTCACATATTCTTGATTATAACAATTTATATTTGTTTTAATTATGTTTTATTTATAAGTACGCTATGTTCATAAAATTTGATCAATCAATGAGTCGAAAGCGCAATAGCGAATCAAAATAGACTCAATGTAATATTTTATAGGCTAATGATGAATTAATAAAAATATGAGTCTCTTTTGACTCGTATTGAATTATTATTGATTTCATACCTAAGTAAATATTTTTATAATCAGTTGAAAATAAAATAGATATATTTATCACATTCTCACTGTCGCATTGGCATATACTTTGCAATATTAAGCCATACGAACCTGCTGCTCATGCCTATTTGTATAATACAGATAGAATGAATCGTTCGTTGACTTGGCTTTTGGAATGAAGATTAATTTTAAACCTTGGAGAAGTAGTTATGACTAAAGAAGTTTGGCAAGGTGTTGGATTTGCGATGTTGACCATCGTTATCTGGGCCGGAACATTTATTATCGCTCGCCTTATTGTTGGGCAAATTTCACCCACTTTAATGGTAGCTATACGTTGGGCTATAGCACTTGCCGTTTTATGTCCTTTTATGTTGCCTAGAATAAAACAGGAATGGCCGCTTGCAAAGAAGTTTATGCCGCAAATATTTTTTGCTTCGCTTCTGGGTATTGTGACCTATCCTTTATTTACATATTATGCCGCTGAAACAACAACTGCTGTAAATATTTCACTTATTGCTGTAACTTCACCTATTTTTGTTGTTATAATTTTATCTATTATGGGTGAAAAACAATCTCTGAATACTTGGGTTGGCTGTTCTGTAGCTTTATTGGGTTCATTTTATCTTGTAATCAACGGTGATTTATCTGCCATTTCAGACATTACTTTTGCAGTTGGCGATCTTATTATGCTTGTTGCCGCTATCTTCTTTGCAATGTACAGTATTTTACTCAGAAACCCACCTGAAGGGCTTTCAAGCGGTTCTATCATGACTATTATGGTATTTTTCACTGTAGTAATGCTTACCCCTTACGCTATTTGGGAAGCTATGCAACCTGATGTTTTATTCAATCTAAACGGAACGGTTATCTTTGCGATTATCTTTTCAGCACTACTTATTTCTGTAGTTTCTTGGTGGTCTTGGAACGTTGCTTTAACAAAAGCGGGCGCTCCTCTTTGTAACGTGCTTTACTACTCCATGCCAATATTGAGCGGTATTTTTGGTTATATTTTCCTTGGTGAAAACATGACATCTGTGCACTACATCAGCGGTGCATTGATTATCGGCGGTATTCTTTGGGCTACACGCAGTGGATCAAAGAAAGCAACACAAGAAGCAGTAGAACAATAATATAGTAATACTTTACTATATACATAATAAAATTAAATATAGAGGATGCTATGAGTAACAAAAAAACACGCTCTATTCAACTAAATGTGAATGGAATTCTTTACGAATTGCTTGTTGAAACACATTGGTCGCTTTCAAGAGTATTACGTAATGGATGTGGAAAAACGGGCACAAAAGAAGCTTGTCACGAAGGTGCTTGCGGCGCGTGCACAGTATTGATTGATAATGTACCGACACCTGCTTGCATGGTGCTTGCTGTAGAGCAAGAGGGAAAATATATTGAAACCATTGAAGGTCTTGCAAAAGGCGATCAATTACATCCATTACAAGAAGCTTGGCTTGAAGAATATTCAGCACAATGTGGCTTTTGCTCTGCCGGTATGATTATGGTAAGTAAAGCTCTTCTTGATAAGAATCCCGATCCGTCAGACGATGAAATTAAAGATGCCCTCAGCGGTAATATCTGTATTTGCAGTAATTACGAACACATTATCAGTGGTGTTCGCAACGCTGCTCAAAAAATGTCAAAGGGAGCTAACTAATGAGCGAATTAAAAGTAATTGGTAAACCGGTACGCCAAAAAGGTGGCCGTGCTCGTGTAACCGGCGAAGCAAAATATTATGCGGACGTCATTCTACCGGGTATGTTGCAAACACGTATTTTGCGTAGTCCTTATGCTGCTGCCGATATAGTTTCTATTGATATAAGTGAAGCACAAGCCCATGAAGGCGTGCATCTTGTTATGACACACGAAAACTACCCTCAGGCTTTTCGTAAATCCGTGTATTATGTAGGTGATCTTGTCGCAGCAGTTGTTGCCGATGATGAAACCACTGCAGAAGAAGCGCTTGAACTTATTAAAGTCGAATATAAAGAGAAACCTTTCGTATTATCTATTGACGATGCTTTAAAAGATGATGCACCTCCTGTTTTTGAAAATGAAGAAAATCTTCAAAGCTGGCCGTATCACGTGTATGTGAGCGATCCCGATCCTGATACCGGCTTTTTCAGAAAGAAAGAATTTACTGACTTTAACGGCTTTGGTGATATTGAACAAGGTTTTGCGGAAGCGGAAGTTATAGTTGAACAAAAGGGTTTGAAATACGCGTATTGTAAAGGTCCTACAATGGAACCTCGCGGATGTACTGTTGATATTGACGGTGACAGAATTCAAATGTATACACACTCACAAGGCTTACACCACGAAAAATTGGGTCTTGCACAAGCTCTTGGAATACCATCTTCAAGAGTGAATTATGTTGCACCTTTCACAGGTTCAAGTTTTGGACATAAAAATGCGCACGTGCTCGATCGCAACAATACTGCGCATTACCAAATCATTGCTAGCTTAGCTTGTATGGAACTCAGACGCCCAATCCACTGCCCATATTCTCGTGAAGAAGAAATGGTATGTGGTTGGTCACGCGGTAGCCATGATGATGTAAAAATCGGCTTCACCAAAGAAGGCATACTTACCGCCATGGAATTTAAGCACTATCAAGAAAGAGGTGCCGGCGGCGATTCATATGTATCAAAGCACGCTATGGTTGCTACAGGTAATATGTTGTATGCACACAATTGTAAGCACTTGAAAGCACAGGCTTTCAACGTAACCACAAACCGCTTACCTCACGCAGGTTGGCAAGGTTACGGCACGCCTGAAGGTACTTTCTCTGTTGAAGTAACAATGGACATAGCCGCAGAACAACTCGGGTTAGATCCAATCGAAATCCGTAAAATGAACTGTATGCGTACAGGCGATATTGATACCAGCTGGGATGCCGTACAAGGCGGAACATCTGCTGTTATTTCAGGTTCAGGTATCCGTGAATGTTTAGACATTGGTGCAAAGCACGTTGACTGGGCGAATAAATGGCAACCACATACAGAAAAAACCGGTCGTATCCGTAGCGGTATGGGCGTGGGAATTTTTGCTATGAGCGCAGGTCGCCCCGGTCCAGGTAACACAAGCCAAGCTATTGTAAAAATATATCCTGACGGCTCTGCTTCATTGTTCTCTGCCCTTGCAGATATTGGACAAGGACAACACACAGCACAGTGCCAAATTGCGGCAGAAGTGCTTGGTATTCCTTTCGAAAGAATAAATATCGTCAGCCACGATACAGATTCAACTCCATTTGCTACAATCGTGGCAGGTAGCTGTGGTACATGGATTCACGGTTGGGCTACTTACGAAGCTGCAATGAGCGCGCGTAATCAATTGCTCGATCTTGCCGCCGAAAAATTGGGAGTCCCTGCAAATACTCTCTCTATCAATGCAGACGGTATCTATGTGGTTGAAGACCCAAGCAAAACTATCTCTTTTTCAGATGCATTCGGTAAAAGAGGATACTTTGGCGGAGTTTATGAAGTTACAGGTAGTTATGTAAACCAATCTCCTCACCCAAGTGGTTTTATGGAAGGTAAGGAAGATCATGTATATATTCCAAAAGAAAAAGGTGCTCAATTCATAACTTTAGATGTAGATACCGAAACAGGTTTTATCCACAATGTACGTGTTATTATGGCACAAAACGTTGGTAGAGCGCTCAACCCTAAAATTGTTGAAGGGCAAATGCTCGGAGCTCGTCACGGTGTTGAAAATGCTATTCTTGGTAACGAAGCCATTTCGGATAAGCGCAGCGGACGTCTTTTAACACCTAACATGATTGATTATCGCCACTGCACAAGCTTAGAATGTGAAGTTGACCCGGTTATTGTTGAAAAGCTTGGCGATCCAACACACCCATTCGGCGCAACTGCTTGTGGCGAAGGTGCGGCTTGTCCAACATTGGCAGCTTTTTCCAATGCGATATATAATGCTTGCGGTGTACGCTTGTTAGAAACACCATTCACGCCTGAACGTATTTTGGAAGGACTTGGAAAGATTCAGCTTAAAAAGAGGAACAAATAATGAAACGTTTTGACCATATAAATGCTACATCCATTGAAAATGCTGTTGCTCTTTTACAAGAAGCACAAGGTCCGGCTTATGTTATTGCCGGCGGCAGCGACCTCTTGGGTGCAATGAAAGATAATGTTTGGATGACAGCGCCTGAGCGTATTGTTAATTTGAAAACAATACCAAATCTTGTATACATCAATTCTGAAAGTGATGGTTTGCACATCGGCGCTTTAACCACCTTGACAGAAATTGCAGAATCAGAAACTGTACGTGAATTTTGGCCTGCTCTTGCCGAAGCCGCACGCCGCACAGCTTCACCTATCTTGCGTAATATAGGCACAATTGCCGGTAATATTTGCCAAGAAAACCGTTGCTGGTATTATCGTTATCCCGATAAACTTGGTGGACGTATTGACTGCGTGCGTAAAGGCGGAAAATCATGTCTTGCAGTTCTTGGTGATAACCGCTACCATTCAATCTTCGGGGCTGTGAATAAATGTATTGCCGTAAACCCCAGCGACACCGCACCTGCGCTTGTTGCTTTACAAGCCGTTGTACATACAAATAAGCGTGAAATTGCTATAGATGACTTCTTTAGCGCATCTATGGGGGCAGGTTCTACAATTTTGGATAGAGACGAAATTGTTACAAAGATTTTTGTACCTCATCCAAAAGGTGCAAAGAACTTCTTCAATAAGATAGCTTTTAGAAAATCGATCGACTTTGCTTTGGTTAACTGCGCTATCTCACTGGAATTGAATGGTAAAGTTGTGCAATCTGCACGCATTTGCTTGAACGGCGTACACAATAATCCAAAACGCTTCCCGGAAGTTGAGGAAATGCTTTGTGGAAAAGAATTGACCGCTGAACTTGCTGAAGAAGCAGGTAAGCAATGTATGGCACAAGCGAAAGCCTTGATTCAAAATACATTTAAGGTACAACTTGCTTCCACACTTGTTGCAGACTCATTAATGGATTGTATTGCCGGTAACTAGATTATATTATTCATAATGTCTTAAGGAATGGTGAAAGCAATACATTTTGCCTTCACCATTTTTTATTTAGGCATTACCTAGGGATAAATGCAAAATACAGTGATTAACTATCATTGTAATCTGCAAAGCAATAAGGATATAAAAATGTCATCAACTCCAACATCTCCTAAATCCGAAAACGGTATCCGTCCTGTCGTGTTTTTTTACAATGTTATTTTATTAATTTTAACTCTTATACCTCTTTCATTATTTCCTGAAGAATCGTCTCAAATTCTCAATAGCATTTTCAGTTACATGACAGTTGAACTGGCGTGGTTATTCATGTTTTCTTCAGTAGTTGTATTAGTTTTTTTAGCTTGGCTTGCCTTTGGGCCTATCGGCAAAAAAAAGTTGGGCGATACCATTGAATATTCAACTTTTACATGGATTGGCATGGTATTATGCGCCGGTGTCGGTTCAGGTTGTATATTTGGCGCTTCAATAGAGTGGGCTATGTATGCGACATACGGCATCCAAAACGCTGAACCGCTCAGTATTGAAGCCTATGAATGGGCAGTTTCGTATGGCATGTTTCACTGGGGACCGACACTTTGGGCATTTTATATATGCCTCTCTATCCCCATTGGGTATATGTATTTTGTAAAAAAAGTTCCTGTACTCAATGTTTCTCAATCGTGTGAAGGGATTCTTGGAAAACATGTAAGCGGCACTATAGGCAAAATTATCGATATTTTGTTTATGGTTGGACTTATTATCGGCGGAACAACATCTCTTGGATTTGGAATATATATTGTTGCGGCATCAATATCCTCTATATTTGGAATAACATATGGTTTTCCTCTTGAGGCTGCGTGCATGATTGGCGTTGCAATAATCTACATGATTTCTTCATCGATGGGATTAAAAAAGGGTATGGCGAAGCTTTCCGATATCAATATTTATGCAGCGCTTGGGCTTTTTGCTTTTGTTGCTCTGGCAGGTCCTACTTTATTTATCGGAGAAAATGCTGCAAAATCTTTATGGCGCATGTATACAAATCTCTTTGATATGATGACTTGGATTGATCCAGTGGGTGAAGGTGGTTTTACTCAAGATTGGACTGTGTTTTATATGGCATGGTTTATTTCCATAAGCCCTTTTATTTCATTGTTTTTTGCAAAAATCTCTCGTGGAAGAAGCGTAAGAGCGGTAGTTTTAGGCGGAATTACAATTGCGGGATTAGGTTCCGGTATTACTTATATGATTTTAAGCAGTTATGGAATCCATTTACAAATTACAGGTCAATTAGATGCTGTGAGTATGCTTGAAACGACTAATGCAGGCACTGTAATAATGGCAATCTACGATACTTTACCCTTTGCGACTCTCTTTAAATTTTTACTTGGGGCTGTTGTAGCTATATGTATTGCAACCACATTTGATGCAATTTCATTCGCACTTGCGGCAACAGCAAGTAAGCGCTTAACGCCTGATACGGAACCGGCCACATGGAGTAAACTGTTTTGGGGGGCAGCTGTTTGTGTGTTACCACTTGGAATAATGGCCATGAACGGTCCTCTCATGCTCATGCAAATATTGAATATTATAGTAGGAATTCCACTTTTAATTGTCATGTTTTTGAGTATAGGTTCATTTATAATAAATTATAAGCGTGAAGGTTGGGTTGAAAAATAGAGCATTTGCGAATAGAAATAAACTTTCAAATGTTCTAGTACCTTGCTTTATCTAAAAGTATTTCTATAAACAAAGAAAGTTGTTAGGGTTTCCAAAGGGGTTATCCCCGTGGGAATAATTCCCTTGGTCTCGCTGAAAGCGAATCATATTCTTGTCAACTTCCTATAAATAATATGCATTTTTAGATAACGCAAACTACTAGACCCTAACCGTATTAAAAAACAAATAATATTAAAATTTATCTATAAACAGAGTATTTACAAGGGTTTTCTGTGCAAATGCTCTGTTTGTAGTTTTTCAAAATCCGAGGTTAATTTATGCCTATTTTTATTAAAGGCGCAGGAGATTTGGCAAGCGCTGTTGCGCTAAGACTCTACAAAGCAGGTTATCAAATTGTTATGTCTGAAATTTCTGCTCCAACTATGGTACGTCGCACAGTAGCATTTGCAGAAGCTGTGTATACTGATACTTGTGAGGTTGAGAATATCAGGGCTGCAAAAGCACGCCTTGACAATTACAAAGAATTTCTTTCAGAAGGAATAATACCGATTCTTGTAGATATTGATGAAAATGATATAGCTACTATTCAGCCCCGTGCTCTTGTTGATGCTATTATCGCAAAGAAAAATCTTGGCACATATAAAAATAATAACTTCCTTACAATCGCTCTGGGACCGGGTTTTACTGCTCCCGATGATGTCGATCTTGTTATTGAAACTATGCGTGGACACTATCTTGGGCGTTGCATTTACAGTGGTTCTGCCTTGGCAAATACAGGGGTTCCGGGAGAAGTAGGCGGTTATACAACAGAAAGAGTACTACGCTCTCCCGATGCAGGTTCAATAACATGGATGAAAAAAATCGGTGATTATGTGCAAAAAGATGGAAAAATAGGCTTACTCATAAAGGAATTGGGAGAAACAACGCTCTGTGCACCCATTTCAGGAATTATACGTGGATTGATTTCTGAAAAAGTTCTTGTCACAAAAAACTATAAAATAGGAGATATAGATCCACGTTGTAGTGTAGACCATTGTTTCTCTGTTTCAGATAAAGGACTCAGCCTTGGTGGGGCTGTATTGGAAGCTCTTTGCACAGCTAAAATTTACCCCAAATAGTGATTATCTGATCAATAGTGCTTTTAGATGATGAACCTAGTAGTTTGCGTTATCTAAAAATGCGTACTATATTTAAAAGTACTGGCCTTATATCCTCTCTTCATAGCTGAATTCATTATTCATTCTAAGTCTCACTTCTTATATTAATTGTAGAAGATAATTAAGTGCCGTGTTCACTGTTCTGGTACGCACATCATTTCTCGTATGACTGACAACATCCGAAAATATGTGCCTATACACTTTAACTTCGTCTTTTGTGGCAAGGGCAATATATACAAGCCCTACAGGTTTTTCGGCAGTACCACCGTCAGGGCCGGCTATACCTGTTGTGGCTATGGCAATATCTGCACCGGATAAAATCAACATACTTTGTGCCATTGCTGTGGCAGTTTGGGATGATACAGCCCCATGTTCATCAAGCGCAACATCAAGCGTACTAGTGCCGAGCATTTTTCGCTTGCTCTCATTGCTATATGTACATATTCCGTATTCAAACACTTTGGACGATCCGGACACATCGGTTATTCTTTTCGAGAGTAGCCCCCCCGTGCAGCTTTCGACTATAGCGATTTTAAGCCCTTTTTCGCGGAGCTTTTCTACAATTACATATTCCATACCCATAGCGTCAACTCCATAAATTGTTCCTTCGGGCAACAATTTTCTTATTTTCTGTTCCGCTGTATCAAGGAGGGCATTTGCAGATGTTTTATCCTCAGCCGATGCTGTAATTCTGATAACTACTTCAAAATCAGCTACATACGTTGCAACAGAGGGATTGACAGCTGTTTCGGCAAATTCTTGAATATATTTAAATAGGGAAGATTCACCGTAATTATAGGTGTTTAGATTTCTGCAAACGATCACTCTTTTTGTAAGCTGTGAAAGATAATCCTTTACAAATCCATCTACCATCGGGATAAGCTCTCTGGGAGGTCCGGGAAGCAAGATCACCATTTTATTGTTATCACCTGTTACAATAAGACCGGGAGCTGTACCTTTTTCGTTCGGTATTACCGTTGCGTCGGTCGGCATATATGCTTGTTTCAGATCACCCCCTGTCATTTCTACGCCAAATTTTGCATAGCTTTCTGTAAGAATTTTGGTTATTTCCTTGTTTTCCACAAGTTTTTTTCCTAAAACCTCACAGACAGTTTCTTTGGTTAAATCATCATAAGTGGGGCCGAGCCCACCTGTAGTTATAACAATATCAGAACGCATGAGAGCTCTGTTTAAACTTTCTTTAAGTCTAGTGGGGTTATCGCCGACAACGCTTTGATGGTATAAATCAAGTGCGTGTTCCATCATGACTTTTGCTATATATGCTGTGTTAGTGTTGACGGTATTGCCGGTA
>CAYJPB010000062.1:0-6396 GCA_964371955.1 uncultured Desulfovibrionaceae bacterium
TCATCTCCGTCACCGCCGTGCAGATAGTCGTCACCGCTACCACCGCGTAGGCCGTCATTGCCGGCGCCTCCGTAGATGGTATCATTTCCGCTGCCACCAAAGATAAGGTCGGTTCCTGCCTCTCCGTAGACGGTATCATCACCGCCACCGGTATGGGCTATATCGACATAAGAATTACTCATGCTGTAGACATCGTTATTTAAATCTCTGTCTTCATTTGTTGTATCCCATTGACTGAGCACGGTTGAATCTTCTCCGTCCATAAACTTTTCAAGAGAATTTTGTGCCATTGCTTGCTTATCAACTGTTGAACCATTATTGGCATCATAAAATTCGGAATGGCTGTCACCAAGATATACAGTATCATTCCCATTACCGAGATAAACGCTGTCGTTACCGCCGCCTACATCTACAAGTATGCCTTCTTCTTTATAGTCTTTAACTTCGTGAACATTTTGTCCGTCTGCTTTCACACCTGTCCACATATATTGATTGTTACCAAATATAGCGACATGATCGTTTAATTCTCCGGCATTAATATCAGGTGCACGATCGGGAGTTGGGGGAATAATATCA
The DNA here is from genome assembly GCA_964371955.1 of uncultured Desulfovibrionaceae bacterium. Taxonomy (GTDB): domain Bacteria; phylum Desulfobacterota; class Desulfovibrionia; order Desulfovibrionales; family Desulfovibrionaceae; genus CAYJAZ01. The sequence goes on from CAYJPB010000062.1 coordinate 577, forward strand.
GGTGCGGGTTTCGGTTTTGTGTCCGTCTCTGGCTCAGGTTCTGGTTGAGGCTCAGGGTCAGTATCTGGCTCAGGTTCGGGCTCAGGCTCAGGGTCAGGTTCAGGTTCAGGTTCGGGCTCAGGTTCAGGTTCAGGTTCGGGGTCGGGCGCGGGTTTAGGTTCAGGTTCGGGGTTAGGTTCGGGGTCGGGCTCTGGTTCAGGTTTTGGTTCAGGTTCAGGTTCAGGTTCAGGTTCAGGTTCAGGTTTTGGCACAGGCACTGGTTCGGGTTTAGGTTCGCCTTCGGGATCTGGGGTTGGTTCAGGATTAGGACTAATACCAGTCTCATCATCAGATTCGTCATCGAGCTCTAAGTCAAAATTAGGTGTAGGATCAGGTGTGTTATTCGGCTCTGACGTTTCATCTTCCGAATCAGGCGAAGAAGATATTTCAGGAATCGGCTGTAATTCCGGATTTGGCAAAATTTCTGACTCAGGTCGTGGTGCAGGACTTGGAGAGGGGCGCGAATCAAGAGAAGGCAAAACTATATCCGGTGAAACAATATTCGGACGTACAGAAGGTAAAACACCTACAAAAGAAATATTACCTGCAATACTCGAACTTTCTTTGCTAATCCCAAAATCTGCATCTAACGAACTGACTCCTTCCGATAGAAACGATTGTGCTCTGTACGACGATCTTCCGATAGTACCGTTAAGAGCATCAACCCCATTGGCAAGTGTATCCGCACTAAAATCATTTAAACGTATCGTTCGTACTATTAGGTTCTCTGCTTCACCGGCAGCAGGCATAAGGGAGGAATCAAGAGCATTAAAAAAATCTGCTCCGTCAATCAATTCTCCTTCCAATAAAAAATCGGGCATAAATTCTTCTGAATACACCAGATAAAAGCCGTCCACAACAATTTGTGTACCGTCGCTTTCAAAATCAACGACTAGATTATCGCCAACACGATCAATAGTAGCATCAGAAACTTCAAAATCAAGACTAAGTAGAGTAAAATCATTCGTGGCAGACAATACAAGCTGTTCCCCTTGTCGGGGGAGTTGCAAGTTTAAAGTAGCCATACTAACCTCATTTAGCTATCTGCATAATACATACATATTATGACATCTTTATTCCAATTACTTAAGCATTATTCCTTAATTGTAAATATCATACATGTGAAAAATCGTAGACATTTTAATAAAGGCCTACGATTTTCAGAATAAAGATTTTTTTATTTTCTAGGGCGTGTTGACACAAAATGATTTTTCGTCTTCTATCAAGGAAGATAAGAATGCTTTGAAGGAGTTTATCAAAAACATAAATGACTGAAAAAGCATTTGAAATCTGACGATGAGAGAGGCGAAAAGGCGTTTGTGTCAACATGCTCTAATTAAGCACTGACATTCGCAACACTCTTTCTTTGTTCAAATAAAACCACAAAGATAAACACTAATGTTGAACACACAAAGCCTACCACAAAAGGAGGAAATGCTGCTACAGAGTCAGAAACATTAAATATATTTCCAAAAACTCTTGTTTGCGGTGTGCATAAAATATAGTAAGCCAAACATGTAACAAAGCCTGTTACAGCAGATACTATCGCCGCTCTTGCGCTTGATTGCTTGTAAAACACCATTGCAAGGTAAGGTGTCATTGTTGCCGCACCTATAACGCTCCAGCTGGTTGTGTGGATAAGCGCGATGAATTGCCCTTCCATTTGTGCTGTTATTCCGCTGATAAGTATACAAAATGTAATTCCCAATGCCCACATTTTCTTATTTGCTTTCTTTCCGCTTATGTCTTCAATAAGTGAGGAACTTGCTATGTGAAATAAAGCTGTACAAGATGATAAAGAGGCGGAAACAATTGCCAATACAAAGAATTGCTTTGCTATTGTCGGTAAGTACATATCAACTAATGTTGGTATAACATTGTCAGGATGGCTTATTTCAGGCAAAATCAAGCGTGAAAGTGAAGAAATATAGTACATTCCGCCAACAAGCACCAAGGAAGCAACACTTGCCAATACAAGAGATTTCATCATTTCTTTTTTTGAAGCAATGGAAAAATGCCTTTGTATAATCTGTGGTTGCGCCCACACTGCAATGGAAGTGACAACTGCCATGGAAAAGATAAAGAATCCTTGCCCACCCGAGGAAAATGAAGTGAAACCATTTGTCGCTTGCGCATTTGCAGGCAATTGAGAAAGAGCTATAAAGCCGTCAATCGGGCCGCCCACTCTCGATAATACTGCGTATATCAAGAATAAAATCCCAAAAAGCATTACACAGCCTTGCATGGCTTCTGTCAGCAATACGCCCCTCATTCCGCCCCATAAAACAGCAATACCTACAACAACCACCAATAACCATATTGTTGTTCCAAGTGAAAAAGGAAGAATACTTTCAAGCATTATTGCCGCACCTTTAATAACTGCCGCCGCATACACAGATAAAAACACAGCAAAAACCAAACCCAAAAATACACGTAATGCAGGAATATTATGCCATAACGCAAGCAATTGTGCAGGAGTTCTTGCTTCTAAACGTGACTGAACTTTTTTTGTTCTCCACGCCAAGAATAAATACACAAAGCATGTTCCGAAAATAACATTTCCAAGCGCAACCGTCATCATCTGCATGCCATACATATAGGCAAGTCCGCCAAAGCCTACAAGTGCAACGGCAGAAAAATACGTTGCTACATACGCAAAAGCTTGCACAAAAAAGCCTACTGTACCACCCACGACAGAATCATCGCTACTGCCTTTCTTTGCTAGAAAGAAAAACGCCAAAATGTAAATAACCCAAATACTTGCTTCTAACATATTTTTTTTCTCCTAAAAAAAGACCGCCATCCTCACGGATAGCGGCCAAAATTTGCTGTTTAAAACAATACTCTATACGCCTACCCGTGTTCACCACCTAGGATATAATAATAAGCGTATGTAAAAGTAAAATTAAACATTGTTTTCCTCGTGCGAACAATGTAATAAAAATATACAGAACTTGTCAAGAAAAATCTTGATATTAATTTAAATTTAGCGTAATTGCTTTTTATTATCCCCCAACAAGGAAAAATAATGAAAAGATTAACGCTTCTATTCTCACTTTCTCTACTCATGCACGCATATTGTGAAAACTCTTTCGCTCAAGAATATACCGTTGAACAATACGAACTTGGCGAAGTTGTCGTTACAGGTTCACGAACTCAAATGCTTATTGACGACAGCCCATCTGCTATGACCGTCATAACCGCTGAAGAAATTCGCCGTATGGGCGTAAGCAATGTCTATGATGCAATTGTCAGAACCGCAAGCATAACACCTGCAACAGGTGCAGACAGGGCTCATATAGGCATACGCGGTTCAAGCGAGCAAGAAGTGCTTTTTTTGCTGAACGGACGAAATATAGCTGCCGCCGAAGACTCAAAAGGCAGAAAGCAACGTTCTGAATGGCTTATGCAAACACTCAATATCAACAGTGTTGAAAGAATTGAAATAATGCGCGGAAATGCAAGCGCAATTTACGGAGCAGAGGCTTCTGCCGGTGTTATAAATATCATCACCAAACAAGCAGGAGAAAGCCAAACCACTCTTGGCGCTGTTGTGAGTAACTATGGAGTAAATACCTATTTTTCTCACGATTTTGGACAAATCGGCAATTGGGATGCAATTTTCAACGCGAACTATAGCTATCAATTCGGCTTAAGGCAAGAACCCGCCGGCGTGAACGGTGAAGACGTTGAAGGTGCATATATTGATTATCCGGAAGGGCCGAGCGCAAACTTTATGCTTGATATGGGCTATGCTATCAACGATAATCATGAACTCCGACTTTTCAGCAATATAATGTATACAGATACATATTCTTATAATTTTGTTCCCCAAATAGGAACAGAGCCCGAATCCCTCACTCGTAAAGGCGGAACAAATACCAGACTCAACGCTGTCTTATCCTACATGGGAACTGTGGGCAGCCATGACTACATGCTTTCTATGGGATACGACTATCTTATGGTTGACGAATACGATCAAAAAGCTCCACCTTTTTCATTGATTGACGAATACCATATCTCGCTTCTCACTCTTGAAGCAAGGGATACATGGTATCTCAACGATTATAATACGCTCACCTTTGGCGGTTCGTTCAAATTGACGGATATTTCTTCCGAAGACATTCAAACAATATGGAACACACAAGGCATAAGCAATACAACGGAATTTGCACTCTATTTCCAAGATGAAATTGCTCTTTTTGACGATAGATTGCTCCTCATTCCCTCTATACGATACGATTATTATTCCACTTTTGGCGGTCATTTTTCGCCTCGCCTCGCCATGACACTTCATCTAAACGAGTATAACCGCTTTAAAGCAAGTGTGGGAACTTCATTCGTTCCGCCCGACACAGAAAGACTTTATTCTAACACAGCCTCCACGCAAGGTAACCCAAACTTACAGCCCGAAGAAAGCATAGGCTACGAATTTAGATACGAATTTGATTATAACAATCTTTTTGCTGCGGCGACATATTTTTATACTGATTACAGTCAAACCATCGATCAGTACAAAGTATCGGGGGTGAGATATTACAGAAATATCGGCGCTTCCACTCACGAGGGAATTGAGCTTGAATTATCCTACACCTTCTTAGAAAATTTCACCCTCACAACAAGTTATTTACACAGCAATTTCACTATTGAAAGTACAGGGCTGCCAAGTATCGGTAACCCTGAAAACGTGTTCACGGCAGGGCTTTCCTACTTTAACCCAGAATGGGATTTCAGCGCATCTGTATACGCGCGCATAGTTGACGATCAACTTGTGTATATTGACGATGAAGATAATCCGCAACATGTTGTTTGGGCTGACTATAATTCTGTAAGTCTATCATTAAGTAAGACATGGCTTGACAAATATAGCCTTACTTTTTCCGTTGATAATCTTTTCTATACTTATAATGCGGCAAGTTCAGAATTTCTTGACCCAACGCAATACACTCTCGCTTTTGAAATGCGCTTTTAACCGTCGCATTAATACAATTTGCAAAAAATATTAAATAATAAATACGAGGAACATTAATGAACGAAAACATTAACAAAAACACTATTCAACGCGGCAAAGACATGTTTGCCTCGATCTCAGGTGAAAAACCATCTTTATTCAATAAGGCTGCGTGGATGGGAAAAGTTATGGACTGGAGCATGAAGAATGAACAATTCAAAGTGCAGATATTCCGCTTTGTCGATACTTTCCCTTCTCTGACAACTCCAAAACTTCTTACAAGTCACATTAAAGAATATTTTGGCGAAGAAAAAGATATGCCGGCCTTTCTTTCCACCGGCGCAAAGGTTGCGGGTATGCTTGGCTCAATCGGCGGCGGCATGCTCAATAAATTTATTTCGGCAAACATTCACGAAATGGCAAAGCAATTTATTGTGGGAGAAAATACAAGCGATGCTGTAAAAAATATGATTGCCTTGCGTAAAGAGGGTTTTGCGGCGGTTGTTGATGTTCTTGGCGAAGCTACCCTTTCGTATAAAGAAGCGGAAGAATATGTTGCCACTTACCTTGAGGTTTTAGACGCCTTAGAAAAAGAGCAAGACAAATGGAATGCTTTAGGTTCAGATTCTTCCGCAAAAAACGATTGGGGACATGCGCCGAAGATTAATGTAGCAATAAAACCGACCGCAACTTTCTGCCTTGCAAATCCGCAAGACTTTGAAGGTTCGGTTGTGGGAATTTTGGAGCAAGCTCGTCGCATTTGCAAGCGAGCTGTTGAGATGAATGCATTTTTCTGTATAGATATGGAATCGTACAGACATAAAGCCATA
>CAYJPB010000062.1:6406-12126 GCA_964371955.1 uncultured Desulfovibrionaceae bacterium
AACATTAGAAGTGTATCGCCGCTTAAAACTGGAATTTAAAGACTATCCGCATATAGGCATTGTTTTGCAAGCATACTTAAAAGATTGCGAAAAAGATGTGAATGATTTGATCACCTGGGCACGCAAAAACAGTACACCTATTTCCATACGTCTTGTAAAGGGCGCGTATTGGGATTATGAAGTGGTGAAAGCAAAGCAAAACGGCTGGAAAATTCCCGTATGGACGATTAAAGCCGAAAGTGATGCGTGCTATGAGCGAGTTGCCTACAATGTTTTGAAAAATAACGATATATGCCATTTTGCATGTGCTTCACATAATGTGCGTACAATCTCCGCAGTTATTGAAATGGCAAAAGAATTGAAGGTTGACGATTCTCGCTATGAATTTCAAGTGCTTTACGGTATGGCAGAACCTGTGCGCCGCGGAATCTTAAAAAGCGTGGGGCGTGTGCGTTTGTATTGCCCTTACGGCGATATGGTTCCCGGTATGGGCTATCTTGTGCGCCGCCTTTTGGAAAACACAGCCAACGAATCTTTCTTACGCCAGAGTTTTGTGGAAGAAGCAAGCCTTGAAAAACTTTTGGAAGATCCTGAAATCACTGCAAAAAATGAAAAAAGCGAGCGTGAAAGCAAGAAGAAAGCAAAACAAAAAGTAGAGGGTTTCGGGCCATTTGTGAATGAAGCTATGGTTGACTTCACCCGTGCCGATCATCGTGCAGTATTCCCTCAAGAAATTGCAAAAATCCGCTCTAAATCATTAGGCAAAACTTATCCTTTATTTATCAACGGAAAAGATGTGGAAATTGCCGATAAAGTTCCCACATTAAACCCTGCAAAACCCTCAGAAGTGCTCGGGTATGTGTGCCAAGGCGGAACGAAAGAAGTTGATATGGCTTTGAGTGCCGCTCGCGTAGCTTTTCCTGCATGGCGTGATACTCCACCTGTCGAACGCGCTCAATATTTGGTGAAAGCCGCCGCCATTGCACGCCGTCGCATGTATGAACTTTGTGCATGGCAAGTTTTGGAAGTGGGTAAGCAGTGGGATCAAGCGCAAGGTGATGTTGCCGAAGGTATTGACTTTTTAGAATATTATGCTCGTGAAATGGAACGCCTTGCAAAACCTCGTCGCCTTGGTAATGCACCGGGTGAACTCAATCACTATATTTACGAGCCTAAGGGGATAACTGCTGTTATTGCACCGTGGAACTTCCCCTTTGCCATCAGTATGGGCATGGTTTCTGCCGCTCTTGTAAGCGGAAATCCCGTCATATATAAGCCTGCAAACATTTCAGGCATTATCGGGCATCACTTGGTTGAGATATTTAAAGAAGCGGGGCTTCCTGCGGGCGTGTTCAACTATGTGCCGGGGCGCGGTTCCGAAATGGGCGACTACCTTGTTGAGCACCCCGATGTGAGCTGTATTGCCTTTACAGGCTCTATGGAAGTGGGTTTACGCATTGTTGAAAAAGCAGGAAAAACTTCTCCCTCACAAATCAATGTAAAGAAAGTTATTTCTGAAATGGGCGGCAAAAATGCCATTATTATTGATGATGATGCCGATCTTGACGAAGCAATTCCGCATGTACTCTATTCCGCCTTTGCATTTCAAGGACAAAAGTGCTCTGCCTGTTCTCGCCTTGTTGTGACTGACGCAATTTATGATAAAGCTGTCGAGCGCTTGGTTGAGGGCGCAAAGGCAATGCTTATAGGTCCTGCCGACGATTGCACCTATGCAATGGGCGCTGTTTCCGACGCAAATGCGCAGAAAAATATACTCGAATACATCACTCTTGCAGAAAATGAGGGCACGCTCTTATATAAAAGCCCCATTCCCGAAAGTGAAGGCTATTGGGTTCCTATCACGATTGTTGACGGAATAACTCCCGAACACCGTATCGCTCAAGAAGAAGTGTTTGGCCCTGTACTTTCCGTAATGCGCGCTAAGGATTTTGATAATGCCATTGAACTTGCAAACAGCACACGCTTTGCCCTCACAGGCGGTGTGTTCAGCCGTTCACCGCATAATTTAGAAAAAGCAAGACAGAAATTCAAAGTGGGCAATTTGTATATTAACCGCAATAACACAGGTGCATTGGTGGAACGCCAACCCTTTGGAGGCGCACGTATGTCGGGCACAGGAACAAAAGCAGGCGGCCCCGATTATCTACTCCACTTTATGGATCCACGAGTTATTACAGAAAATACTATGCGACGTGGGTTTGCCCCCGTTGAAGAAGATGATGACTGGAGCGAATAGTCACGTTAATCCGAATTATAGACAATCAATAGAAAATAATTTGTAATATCAATACATTACAAGACGTTCAAAAATATAAAATTATAGGGTTTGCAAAGGGGGTTACCCCCTTTGCCCCCGCCGGAGGCGAATACTATTTTTGTCACCATCTTCTCAAATTTATAATTTGGATTAACCGAGGATGAATAAAATCCTGTCAATAACCTTATAACACAAGGAAATTTTATGACTTTTCTTCTTGATAAATGCTTAAATTGTGTAAACGTATTATTTTTACTTATGCTCGCGGCCTGTGCGCCGCAAGAAGCTCCTCTTGAAGAAATTGTTTTGATTCCTGAACCTGAACCTACACATATCCGCCTTATTTTCACAGGCGATATTATGGTGCATGAAAAACAGCTTGAAATAGCGCAAGTACATGCAACAATTGAAGAACCTTATAATTTTCGACATCAATTTGAACACATTATACACTATTTGGAAGGCGATGTAGTTGTTGGAAACTTTGAAACAGTGCTCAAGGGTAGTGCTCCTTACACGGGCTATCCATCTTTCAATTCCCCCGATTCTTTGGCAAGTGCGCTCCAAGATGCGCATTTTAATGTGCTTCTGCTTGCCAATAATCACATTCTCGATTACGGCGTTTCAGCAGGCTTACGTACAGACAGCTATTTACAGTCACTAGGCTTCACAACGGCAGGTATCAGCGATTCAGAAGAAAATATGCTCTTGCCTATTATCGAGGTGAACGGATATAACATCGGCATCATAAATGGCACGTATGGCAGTAATCGCCCTATCGACAGCTTTTCTGATTCCGTACATGTGCCAGTTATAACACAGATGGATATTGCCGCTGATGTACAAAATTTACAAAGCCGTGGGGCTGATTTTATTATCGCATCTTTCCATTGGGGGGCTGAATACGTTAATTCTCCCAATAGTTCGCAACAGGCACTTGCTGATGAGTGTTTTGCCGCAGGTGTCGATATTATTGTCGGGCATCATCCTCATGTATTACAGCCAATGGAAATTATAACAAATACCGAACAAACACAGTTTGTTGCATGGTCTTTGGGAAATTTAATTTCAGCACAGCGCACTCTGCCACGTGAGCGCACGGTTATTCTTGCCATTGATTTAATAGCAGAACCCGAGCAAGAATTGCATATTGAGCGTGTTTCCGTTATGCCTTTGTGGGTGGACATGGTGTACGGCGTAAAAGCCCGACTTTTACCAACGAGATACGGTGAATTATCATTGCAAGCAACGGCGGAAAATGCTTTACAATTACTTGAAAACACAGAAGATAGCCTCGAGGAAATCTCTTTGCACGCTATGGGCGAAGACTTTGTTCAAAGCATGGAAGATGCTCTTATCCATACAGTTATTGAGGTAACCGAACAAGAGCTGGCTCAACAAAGAGAAGAAGCGCTCTACTCTGCTCTACTTCAAGAAATAAGTAATTCCACAACTCTTCAAAATAAGCTTATTACTGTCCATAATGACATTGTAAACTTCCTCAACTTACCCCCCGCCGATGAAGACGGTTTTCACACAATTTGGCAAAGAAGTTCTGTGGGTAGCGCGCAAGACATGACATTCTAATTTACATATTATCTGATATGATGTTGACAGGTATATGATTCGCCTCCGGCGGGGCCAAAGGAGATAATCTCCTTTGGAAACCTTATCAGTTTAATCCCTATCAATAATCAAGCAATACCCTAATATTGTATATATTTATAAAATTTATCTATAATTCAGTCTCACATGATTATCTAATATAGTCAAGCATATCAGTAGGTAACATTGCGTTTTCTCCATGCACTTCACGGCACAAATCGCCGCTTCTGCCGTGTTTGAAAACAGCGGAGCACAAAGCACGGGCAATAGGGAAATGTTGTCCGACAAGTGAAGCTACCATGCCGGCAAGGATATCGCCAGATCCGCCTTTTGCCATACCTGCATTCACTGTTGAATTGACATATACCTTCCCTTCAGGCATAGCGATAAGCGTTTTTGCGCCTTTAAGTATGAGTGCACAATTATATTTTGCGGCAAAATCCTTTGCCACATCAAATCTATTTTTTTGCACATAATCAACATCTTTACCGATAAGGCGCGCCATTTCTTTTGGGTGAGGAGTAAGAATAAGCTTACAGGATTTTTCATGAAGTATATCAAGCTGTCCGACAAGTGCGTTCAGCGCATCAGCATCAAAAACGCAAGGATTTTTTGCATTAAGCAAGAGATACTCATTAATAGAAGCTGTGATGTGCGTTGTACCAACTCCGCAACCGTGTAAAATTGCGCTGTAATTATCTAAGTTCCCAACTGCACTTTTAAACGATTCTAAATCACCCGCCTTATAAGGCATAAAAACAGGTTCATTAAGTTTTACTTGCATTACTTGCATAATTTCTGACGGGCAACAGAAATACATCAAGCCAATTCCTGTACGTAAAGCACCCATAGCGGCAAGATAGCTTGCGCCTGTCATTGTTTGACTGCCACAAATTGAAAGCAATTTTCCATAATCGCCCTTATTGCTTTCGGGATTTCTCTTATAGTCTTCAAGCGGGTCTGAAAGCACATAACGCCTTCCGATACTGAACATTTTTTGTCTCACATCATCGGGAAAACCGATGGGCACAATGGCAACTTCGCCGGAAAAAGCACAAGCTGGCGCAGAAACAAGTCCTAATTTCAAAAATTCAAAGGTGATTGTGAGGTCGGCTTTAAAGGCATGAGGGCACACAGCGGCGGTATCTGCGTTCACGCCTGAAGGTATATCTATCGCAACTTTCTTTCCATTATACAAAGACATTTTCTTAAATATTTCTTCTACTTGGGGATTGAAACTATCGTGAAAGCCTGTGCCGTATACCGCATCTATAATCATATCGGTGTTCTTGAGGGCATCGTCAAAGTCATAGGCAATTTTCGCTTTCTTTTTTTCAAAGCACTTTTCAAACCAGTATTGTGCATTACTGTTCCGTCCCTTATCCGGTTCAACCGTATATATTGAAATAGTATAGCCTTTTTCAGCAAGAATGAGAGCAAGTGCATACCCATCGCCGCCGTTATTTCCGTTTCCGCACACAATAAGAATTTCTTGAACATTATTAATAATTTCGTGTTGTAAAAGAAATGTGCTGAAAGCAAAGGCGGCATTGTGCATAAGCTCTTTGGTGCTGATGGCAAGAGTTGTGCACGCTTCACGATCTAAAGCCCCCATTTCTGACGATAAAGCAATAATTTCATTGTCTAACATATTAAACCTCTCTGAATTCAAATAAATTATAGCTCAAAACTTTAAAATTTACAATAGGCTTAATGGTAAATTAATTTACTTGACAATCGATAAGAAATTTACTACTTTTCTCTTCTCAAGTCTAATAAGTAACTTGAAGTGGACTCATAGCTCAGTTGGCAGAGCACTCGGCTCATAACCGATCGG
>CAYJPB010000063.1:0-11646 GCA_964371955.1 uncultured Desulfovibrionaceae bacterium
TCTTGTCAACTTCCTATAAATAATACGCATTTTTAGATAACGCAAACTATTAGTCCTTTTGTCAAGGTCTTAAGGCATTTGCCAATTCATCAAGAAAGAGAATGGTATCCGGCCCAGGCACGACTCCGACATGAGATATATACACCCTGTTATCTTTCACGGCATCTATTGGCATACTCGTCCAATCGTCGAGTGAGTATCTGTCGGCAATTTCTTCTGCAAGCAAGTCAATGACAACATTAGGGTTTGCCGTCAATATATTTTCATAGCTTAGTACAGGGTAATCGATGGTTGAATGTATTGCATTTTCTGCATTAAAAATCTTTAGTAGTTCTGAAAAATAGCCGTCAAGCCCTGCACTGGTAATATTTCTCACGACCCCGTTTTCGCTTGGATCGCGCCAGACAGAGAATAAAACTGTTTGCTTTGGAAGCGTTGAAAATTCTTTTCGTAAGTCTTCAATATGTTTGACTATTTCATCTCTGTATCTTATACCTCTTTGTGCATCACCGCACAGGCTTGCTATGAAAACGAAAGATTCCAAAACTTCTTCAAGTGTTTTACACACAACCACATGATAGGGAAGGTAGTCTACTTCTAAATAGTCCAAGCCAAGCACAAGTGTCGGATTAAGCGCCAGTACATTTTCGGCATTAAACGTACTGGCAACTCCAAGACGAGGAAGTTCTGCATCCGCAAAAGGTTGGTCGCAGTAAAGTGATATGCCGACAATATTTTCTGCGTAACCGAGTGTGACAAGCGTTTGCGTAATTGAGGGCGCAAGGGAGACAATGCGCAAATCCTCACTGTGAGAACTTTTAACAGAGAAAAAGTTACAAATTAAAAAAAAGGCAAGAGCTAACAGTGTTTTTTTCATGGATTATTGTGTACTTTGCTCATCGGGAATGTGAGTATTTCTCACAATCCCAATGAGTGCTTGTTATAAATTAAAATCTATACTCAACGCCAATTGTTCCATTGATTCCAAGCGTTTCATAACCATAGACAACAGTATATTCTTCGTCAAAAAGATTGTTCACATGTGCCATAAGAGAGAGATTTTCTGTGATATCTGCCCTGAAACGAAGATCAACAAGAAAATAATCCCCACTTATCACCGGTGTTGCTGGATAGGTATTGTAATTAAAATCATCATACGCACCAACATAATTCACACTTGCACCGATAAAAAAGTCCATATCGCCTTCAAATGGAAGTCTGTAGTCAATATCTAAAGCCATTACAGTATTTGGTTGTCTGAGTTGCTCTTTGCCGGTACTGTAGTTGTGAGTATCTGAAAAAGTTGCGCTATAAGAAAGAGTGAGGTTTTCACTTGGCGTAAAGTTGAAACCAAGCTCAACACCTTGAGTACGCACTTTTCCCGCATTATATGCCGTACTTAGGTAGGTGACAAAATTATAATTATAGGCAATCATATTTGAATAATGCATATCATAATATGTTGCAAATACTGTGAGTTTATCATCAAAGAGAGGTTGACTGAAGCCAATATCCCAAGAAAACGCTTCTTCGGGTTGCAAATTTAAGCTTGGAGCATAATATGCACCGCCGTGCACATCTTCTATTGTGGGCGCACGATAAGAAGTGCCTATGGAAGCATGAAACAGTGTATTGGTTTGTGCAAAAGTATACGCCAAAGATGCTGTTCCCGTAAGTGCATCGTCAAAATCGCTGTTATTGTCGTATCTTCCTGCAAGTGTTATGTAGAGATTATCGATTGGATTTACGCTATATTCTGCATAAAGAGCATAGTTATTTCTTGAAATTGCACGTTGAACAGAGGAATGTTTATTGGCTAAAAGCGTGTCATGTTCATACAATGCACCAAACGCTATGTGATGAATATCTAAATCGAGTTTATGTTGCCAATCAGCACGAAAGGTTTGACTTGCAAAGTAATTTGGAGAGGTTGGCGAATACACGTCACGTGTACTGTTCAAATAGGAAAGGTTGAGCGTTTGACTCCACATTCCGTCAAAAAAATAAAGACTTGGAGCAAGATTGAATAAATAAATATTACTATCTATATATGCATCACTGTCAAGTCCAAAACCATCATCAAATTCACTTCTTTGTATATCTGCTCTTGCCAATGCGTACAATTCAAAAATATTGTTTGGTGTATAGTTGAGCGAACCTGAAAAAGCGCCTGCGCTGAGTGAATCGTGTTCGCTTGTGTTAACCAAAGTAGACAATTGATTATTATATTCACCGCTTGCGCCAAGTGCCCATGAAAGAGTTTCGTTTCCTGCACTCACTTGGGCATTGCCGTAAACAGTAAAGGGTAAGCCAATACTTGCTGAGATTAAACCGCTTGGTTCACCATAGCCTCTTTTTGTAATGATATTGACCACACCTGAAAGAGCATTGGCGCCATAAATTGCAGACTGTGCACCACGTACAACTTCAATTCTATCCACATTCGCAAGTGAAATTCTATTAAAATCGAAAGAGGGTTGTGATGTGTCGTTAAGAGGGATTCCGTCTAAAAGAACAAGTACGCCGTTACCGTTGCCACCACGCATGAAAATACTTGCAGTACCGTTTTCACTGTATTCAACAATTGAAACTCCCGGCACACTTCTCAGTGCTTCGGCAAGTGTTGTGGCTTGCTTTTCACGAATATCTTCAGCAGTAATCACCGTAACAGACGAACCGACTTGATCAATTTCCTGCACAAAGCGTGAAGTGGAAACCACAACTTCGGGTGCAAGATATACCTCAACATCTTCATTTGCAAAAGCAGTATTGATTAAACTAAACGAGGGCAGAAAAAAGCTTGCCCCCAAGACAAAATGTAGCAGTTTCATAGTTCCTCCTAGAACCGCGTAGGAAAAAGTTAATAATACGCGAAAAAGAAGAAAAACAGCAACATAAAAAATTATATATAACCGCTTGTCTGTCTTTATTTCCGCGAAAGACAAAAACAAATTCTCTCGGCAGGTCTTCTGACTTATGAATCATCCCCTTTTTCGCCTTCCCATGAATTATTTCACAGTGACTTTATGAAAAAGAGTCCTCAATTACAGCGGCGGGTCCGTGTTGGCATTGCACCAAGCTTCCCTTATCCGAAAGAAGTTTATTCTAATGAAAAAATAATATATGTCAAGGAGAAATAAACGTGCTTTCAAATTGTAAACGCGTCACTCCAATTTACATATTATATAAGATGATGTTGACAGAAATAGTATTCGCCTCCGGCGCGGGCAAAGGGAATAATTCCCTTTGCAAACCCCAAAGCTTACATTGAGCATGTAAGATTTATAATATATCGGTATCACAATGAAAATTTTCAAATTGGAATAAAGTCAATTGTAAATCACATAAAATCTCACTATAAGCAAAAGATTTCTTGATAAAAGCTTATGCATCAAGCATTTTTAGGGCGTCTTCAGCGGCTTGCTGCTCTGCAAGTTTTTTACTCTTTGCACTTTTTTGAATCACTTCACCGTTAGGCAGCAGCAACTCAACGGTGAATAATTTATTGTGTTCAGGGCCAGATGTGGAAATAAGTGCGTATTTTGGCGTATCTTTATAGATTGACTGCGTACGTTCTTGAAGTAATGTTTTATAATCTTTAGCTTTTTTTTCGTAAATTGTATCTGACCAATAATCTCTGTATAATCTTAGAATGAGCGCACGAACCGGCTCAAGTGGGTTTGTATAGCGTGGATTTTTAGCCGCGTCTGTATATATAGCGGCAAGAATAGCTTCAAAGGCATCGGAGAGAATGGAAGGTCTTTCTCTACCTCCTTGACTTTCTTCACCTTTTCCAAGAAAAATATATTCATTTAGCTCAAGCATGCGTGCCATTTTTGCTAAAATTTCCTCATTGACAAGCTTTGAGCGCGAATGAGTAAGCGCACCCTCTCGCAAATCCTGATAACGCGTAAACAATTCTTCAGAAATTATAAGTTCTAATACGGCATCTCCTAAAAACTCAAGGCGCTCATTATGCAAATTATGTGAGTTATGGTTTATATTTAGCTCATTAATTGCCGATGTATGCGTAAGAGCGGCTTGCAAAATTTCTTTCTGTACAAATGTATATTGAAGTACAGCTTCTAAACTCTCTAAAGTATTATTATTTTTCATTTTTTTCACACCTATACTCGCGCGCACTCTTAACAAAGTTTTTCGCCCATTCTTCATTTTCCAAAGCATAGATGTGTGTATACGCGGCAAACACATTATTATACAGCACACCATCCTTTGCGTTACCCATGCCTACACCACTTTGAAGTGAAAATATACTTGTTTGCGGAGGATTGCTTGCGCAAGAATAATGAAATTCGTGCGCGTTTATTGTAGTTCCCACAGAAAAATAAGGGTTATCTTCAATAACTTTTGCTTCCACATAGCCAAGTCCTTGCGGTTTTTTATGAAAATCTACATCCAAGGGGAAGATATTTGCCATAGCATATCTGTCTCCTCCGTCGCTTACAGATCGAGTCAAGAGCATCAAGCCACCACATTCGGCATATATAGGCATGTGCATTTCTGAAAAGTATTTAATTTTTGTAAGAACTTGAGATTGTTCAATTTCACTTGCATAAATTTCAGGATATCCACCACCGACATAGAGAGCGTCAAGTGAATTCCAAAATTCTTCACTGTATGTTTCAAACAAAGAAAGAGGAATAAGTTCAGCGTTTTCGTTGCGCAATGCTTCTAAGTTCTCGTTATAATAAAACCAAATCGCTTTGTCGAAAATATAGCCTATACGTACTTTTTCTGTGTGTACATTAATTTCTTCATGTTTTTCATTAATAGCATTATTATGAGAAAAAGGAATGTCGGCACATAAAGAAATATCAGCGATAATTTTTTGAATATCAATATGTTCTGCAAATGTCGAAGCGATTGAATTCAAAATTTTTTCATTACTGCTCTGCTCTGCATTAAATTCAAGCCCAAGATGTCTTTCAGGAAGAGGATTTTCTTTAAAGCGAGGCAAAAAGCCATAAATAGGTGTGTCACAATAGTAGTTTATTGAATCAAATATAACTTTTTCATGCCGTGCCGAAGCTACATTATTCAGTATCAAGCCAATAATTGAAATTCTTTTATCAAAACCGGTGATCCCGTTTATGATTGCGGCGAGCGTGCGTGTGCTTTTTTTCGTATCTATAGTAAGAACTACAGGTGTTTGCAACACATGAGCCAGTTCTGCCGTACTTGCAGTTCCCTCATAATTCTTTCCGTCAAACAAGCCTCTGTTACCCTCAATAATTGCGATACTTTCATCTTTTCTAGCACAAATATTGAGAAAATGATCTTGCAATTGCGCTGCGTTAAGAAAAAAAGGGTCGAGATTATACGCAGGCATTTTTGAAGCAAGACTCAGCCACGCCGTATCGATATAGTCAGGACCTTTTTTAAATGGGAGAACCGTGTGCCCCGCATTGTGAAGCGCACGACACAAACCAAGCGCACAAAGCGTTTTACCGCTTCCACCGCTTAAAGCCGAAATTATAAGTCTTTTTTGTTTTTCCAACATCATAAAACCGCTAAAACAGGTTACAATACTGCATCCTCACCAAGATAAGCTTCAATAACTCTTTTATTTGATTGAATTTCTTCAGGATTACCTTGCGCTATAAGTTGGCCGTATTCCAGCACATATATTTCTTCGCATACATTCATAACAACTTTCATATCGTGCTCAATAAGGAAAATTGTCAAATCAAACTCTTCACGTATATGCTTGATAAAATTCAACAAATCGTGACTTTCTTGGGGGTTCATTCCTGCCGCAGGTTCATCAAGCATAAGAAAAGTAGGTTCTGTTGCAAGCGCACGGGCAATTTCAAGCCGTCTTTGCGCTCCATAAGGCAGTGATGATGCTTTTTCATGCGCATAATTTGTGAGGTTTAAGCGCTCTAAAAGCTCCCACGCTCTTTGTCTTATTTCTCTTTCTTCTTTTGCGGTGTTTGGCAAGCTGAGCACGGTGGCAAGCCACGAATGTTTACGGCGTACATGCCTACCGATCATAATATTTTCAAGAGATGTAAGTGTGTGGAATAAACGAATATTTTGAAATGTGCGTGCCATACCTTTTTTGCAGATATTATGCGGAGCCACATTTTTAATATCTTCTCCATTGAAAATAATACGCCCTTCTTGCGGAGTATAGAAACCGGAAAGCACGTTAAATGCAGTGGTTTTCCCTGCGCCGTTCGGCCCGATAAGCCCTGTGATGGAATTTTGAGCGATTTGCATACTCAAATCCCCGACAGCTGTTATCCCACCGAATTTCATAGTTATATTTTGTGCTTCAAGCACATAGTTTTTATGACTTTGTGATGGTGACATACTATTCTCCTACTTTTCTTTCTTCTTGAAAAGATTAAAGATTGCGTTCCATGTAATTTCACGCATACCCATAATTCCCTCACGTCTGTAGAGAATTATTCCCAAAAGTACAAGAGAAAACACCACCATACGCATACCCGGAATACCGGGAATTTCAATAAAAGCAAAGCTTATCGGCTCTTCAACAATACGTAGCCATTCAAGCAAGAACGTAATAACAACTGCGCCGATAACACTACCCGTAATCGAGCCCAAGCCGCCTGCAACCACAATCATAAGTATGTTAAATGTAAGCTGAAAGTTGAACATTTTCGGGTCAATAGTTGTGAGAATATTGCCAAGTAAAGCCCCGCCTATACCCGCTAAAAATGCGCCTATACAAAAGGAAACAACTTTATATTTGAAAATATTCACGCCCATAACTTTTGCGGCGATTTCATTATCCCGTATCGATTTGAACACATTACCATAATTACTTCGCATGAGCTTCACAACAAAGAAAAGCACAATGAAAAACCATAAATAGTTCGTATACATATCCGTATATCTTGGAATACCCTTAATACCAAGCGAACCGTTTGTGATTGAGCTGAAATTCAGGATAAGTACGCGTATTATTTCTGCAAAGCCAAGTGTGGCTATGCCAAGATAGTCGTCTCCCAAGCGCAAAACAGGTAAGGCTATGATAAGCGCAAACAGTGCTGCAAAAAAACCACCTGCAAGCACGGAAAACCAGAATGGTGTGTGAATTATATCAAAGGGAGCAGCTATAGGATCTAAAATCCACATCATCTGCTTTGCTTCGGGCGAAAGCACGCACAGCGCAGAAACATAGGCACCGATAGCCATAAAGCCTGCATGTCCAAGCGAAAACATGCCCGTAAAGCCATAAATAACATTGAGCGATAAAGCCAAAATGCCATACACAGCACAAAGATTAAGAATTTGCATTGTGTACCTGTCAAGCGAATCGGGAAGCCATGCAGGTTCTCCGAGAAATGAAAATAAGTCGCCTTCTGCCCAAAAAATAAACAAGAAAATCAAGCCAATGATAAGAGTATTGAGAACAGTATCTCTTTTTGCATTGGGATTTGCCGGTGGGCATACTGAGTGCTTTGTTGGTGTATCCATATGCCCTCCCTATATTTTTTCGCTGGTTTTTTGTCCGAAAAGACCTGTTGGCTTTACAATAAGGATAACTACAAGCAAGACAAAGGCAAAAGCATCACGATAGCCCGAAAGCGAGGGGAAGAAAGCAATTGTCATAATTTCCATAAAGCCTAAAATAAGTCCGCCGATAACCGCGCCTTGAATTGAGCCGATACCGCCAAAAACTGCCGCAATAAATGCTTTAAAGCCGGGAAAAATTCCCATATAAGGATTGATTTGCGGATAACGAAGCGCCCACATAATACCGGAAGCCGCCGCCAAAGCAGAACCAATACCAAAAGTAAGCGCAATAATTCTATTTACGGAAACACCCAAAAGTCTTGTTGTTTCAATATCTTTTGATATTGCACGCATTGCAAGGCCCGGTTTTGTTTTATACACTATCCACAAAAGAATCATAACAAGTATTGCCGTGACTATAGGTACAATAATTGTGAGTGGCATAATGCGTAAGTTACCGAATTGTATAACAGTTACAAGCCAGTCAGGTTGATACACCGCTCTTGGCAAGCCCGTAAACACAACCACTGCCAAGCTTTCTATAAAGAAAGACACGGCAATTGCTGAAATAAGCGCCGATATTCTGGGAGCTTCACGTAAGGGTTTATACGCAACTTGATCGATCATTATACCGATAAGACTTGCGCCAATTATTGCTACTATAATGGCAAGAGCCCAAGGCAGCATAAATAATGACGAACCATAAAACACCAAATACGCACCAAGCATAAGAATATCGCCATGGGCAAAGTTGATAAGACGCAAAATACCGTACACCATTGTGTAACCAATGGCTATCAACCCGTAGAGCGAACCGAGTGTGAGCGCATTAAAGAAATGTTGTAAAAATAATTCAAATGTCATAACTGGCTTTTTTGTAAAAATTTAATGTGGAACACAATGTATAGCTTATAGCTTCCTATAAGTTATTCATTATACAGCATATTTAAACTTACACTGTAAAAGCAGACAGCGCAAAATCTGCCTGCTTTTACAAAATTATTCACGACAAATTGCGTGATTACTCAGCGCTGATTTGTCCCATATAGGTACGTACACCACCATTGTATTGAATCATACCAACAGGCATAATTGCATCGTGGTTTTCATCCAAGCTTACAACACCGAGTGGCGTTTCAAGGTTTTCTGTGGCTGCCAAAGCATCGGTAATCGCTTCAGGATCGGTTGAACCTGCACGAGTGATTGCATCCATCAACATATAATATGTGTTGTAACCCAATGCTGCGTTTGCATTAGGATCTTTGTCAGGATACATTTCATACCAAGCGTCTGTGAACACTTGAGCGGCTTCGCTCATATCTTCCATGTTAGGATCGTATGGGAAAGCTGTGTGGATAAAGCCTTCTGCGGCATCACCTGCAATTGTGATTGTGTCTGGATGATCCATAGCATCAGCGCCCATGAATACAAATTCGCCGCCAAGTTCACGGCCTTGCTTCATAATAATTGCGCCCTCTGCAAAATATGCAGGCATAAACACTACATCTGGTCCATGTGTAATAATTTCAGTGAGTTGTGCTGTAAAATCTTGATCGCCTGAAGTATATCTTTGTTCAGAAACAATTGTTCCGCCAAGCGCTTCAAAAGAGCGTCTAAAGAAGCTTGAAAGACCAACGGCATAGTCTGATGCGATATCAACAAGCAAAGCGGCTTCGTCATAGCCTAATTCTTTGTATGCATATGCTGCTGCGGCGGCACCTTGGTAAGGATCGATAAAACATGCGCGGAAGTTATATCTTTTACCAAGAGTTACGAGAGGGTTTGTGCTTGAGGTTGCAATAACAGGAATCCCTGCTTCTTCAGCAACTTCGCCACCTGCCAAGGAAAGTGATGATGCATAAGAACCAAGAATCGCGTGTACTTCATCTCTTTCTGTAAGACGAACAACAGCATTTGCAGCTTCAACTTTATCAGACTTATTGTCAACAACAATAAGTTCAACAGGACGACCCAAAATTTCAGGTTGCAAAGAATGAGCAAGTCTTATACCTTCCAATTCAAGTTGTCCGCCAAATGCGTTTTGACCTGTAAGAGGAAGGTAAACACCAACTCTGACAGGCTCTTCAGCCTGTGCCAACTGCGCTGTTGCAGGAATTGCAAGCATTGTAAGTAATGCAAGAATCTTCGTAAATTTCATACATTTCTCCTATATAGATTTTATAAAGCAAAATAACAATACCCCACTTCTCATAAACATGCAAGTTTAAATTTGTAGCTTAAATTTCACTGATTGTGATAAAATATCGATAATTCTACAAAAAAACACGGTATTTACAAGCAAGTAAACACCGTGATTATTGTAGTAACTCCTTTCACATCAAGAACTTTATGAGTGGAAAGCATGGAAAATTTAAAACGTATACACTAAAAAATTAAATGTTTTATTAATCTATACAAGCTTATTATTCTTTGTTTTCAAGAAAAATACTGCAACTAGAGCAACTGCCGCCGTTACAAGATATAAAGTAGAAACAGAATTGAACATTTCAGCGGTAAGCATGTTAACATAACCGGCATTATCGAGAAATACGCCTATAAGTGGTTGATAAATGGCTGATCCGAACATACATGCCGCATACACAAGCCCCGTTGCTGTGCCTGATATATTGCTTGGAAAAAGATCTCTTGTACTTGTCAAAAACAAACCGGCCGGTGCTGTTGCGATAATAGAAAAAAGAATTCCCCATACATATATTTCAGTTTTTCCAAAAGAGCCATTTCTGAAATAAAAATAGAGCATAAGCAAGAAAATGGCGGCTTTTATAACAATAATTACATTTTTACGTGATTTCATTCGAGCGGCAATACTTGCAAAAATAATCGGTGTTACAATTGTTATCATAGCGGCGATACTGAGCAATAAACTCATTTCATTTCGTGTAAGCCCTACAACGTCTGTATAATACACACCTGCCCACAAACCCGCAAAACTAAAATATATCGCTGCGTTTACAAAAAAAGCAATAGCAATAATCCAATAATTATAACGCGAAAACACTGTTTTTATAGCTTTTCCGACAGAGATTTTATCTTCCTCGGGCTTCTTCTCGGAAGTATGAGTGTGTGATTCAGGCTCTTCAGCAGGTGGTAAACCCATTTTTGCAGGACTGTCTTTAAAGCAAAACCATGCCACAACCGCAACAAACAGAGAAAATATAGCAATAGCCAGAGAGGAATTGCGCCACCCGAAAGTTTCAATACTTAATGAAAGCGGCATCCCTGCCAAAACAGCGCCTACTCCGCCGGCAATGGCAAGAACTGTTGAAGCTATTACAATATAACTTTTTTTGGTAAACCAATAGGATAATGCTTTATATACAGGCATAAGTACCAACGAAACCCCAAAGCCAACCATCAAACGCCCAATAAACACAAGTGTTGCGTTTGAAGCTATGGCAAAAACGAATGTGCCTACACCGGAAAGGGCAAGCGCAATAGTCATCAAAACTCTTGGAGATGTTTTATCGGATAAAATACCGCTCGGAATTTGCATAAACGCGTAGGGATAGAAATACGCCGAAGCAAGCAGTCCCATAAAAGCCGCATCAACTCCCATTTCAAGCATAATTGGTTCAGCCATGACAGTTGGACTCATTCTGTGTAAAAACACAATTGCATACGCAATAATCGAAATAGTCAATATTATCCACCGATATGGTGAAAGGCGGTATTCCATAAAAATAACTCCTCGGTTCTAAACTTTACATGATAAACTACTCCACTCTTTTATTAAATGCAAGCAAGTAAATACTATCAATTGTCTCATATAGAACAATCCTCACAATAAATTTTCTATAACTTATTATTATTTCACATTTAAAAAAAATTACTTTTTTTATAATTTTTTTAATTTTGGGACTTGACAAAGCAAAGCACGGTATTATTTTATATATACAGAAGGCGAATGTTACGAACATTCACTGTATAGGGGGGATTCCCCCAAATAATAATACGTTGGATTGGTAATGCAAGAAACTCATTTTTAGATTGCCGCTGTAGGAAAGCTTCTTATAGCGGCAAACTCATTTAAATACTTTGTATTATCTGCCGAAAAAACAAAAAAAACTCACTTAAATCAAAATTGTATTGAAATAAGTGAGATTTTATTATTAATATATT
>CAYJPB010000064.1:0-11635 GCA_964371955.1 uncultured Desulfovibrionaceae bacterium
ATTTTTTCAAAAATCATGGTTTTCCCTCCCCCAAACATACAAATCAGATTCACGTGCTATTTTTTTAATTCCCTTGTAATTTACTTGCCATTAATTTTAATTAATGCTATTTGATTTGCATTAGTTTATTTGAGGTAATAACAATGAAGAAAAAATCATTTGCTCCCTATATAGTCGCCCTTGCACTTTTTGTCGGTTCTATCGGTTTTATGGTATATTCCGGTTTAAACGAAGGAAGTGTATACTTTCTGAATGTTTCCGAAGCACTTGCCGCACCGCTTGAAGAGCAAAATTCCATTCGTCTTTTCGGCAATGTGGGTGAATATAATGTAAACCAAGCAAATAATGAAGTGGAATTTGTTCTTATTGATGCAGAAATGCCCAACCAAACACTTACTGTTGCGTATTCCGGTGTTATCCCCGATACATTTGAAACAGGCGTTGAAGTGATTTTGGAAGGAAGTCTTGTAAATTCTGCACATTTTGAAGCGCAAACATTAATGACAAAATGTCCTTCAAAATATCAGGCTGAAAATCGCACATAATCATTCTAACAAACAGGAAATACTATGTATACCATTGCTCATTTTTTAGAGCTTTTTACTTTGTTTTGCGCTTTTTCGGGAGCGCTTTTGGCATGTTTGGCATTGTGGAAAAATAATGCAGATCAACATCTTGCTATTGTTGAAAAAGCAAGTTTGGGCATAACAATCGGGCATGTATTTGCCTCACTTATTCTCCTGCACGCGCTTTTTCATTTCGATTTTTCTGTCGATTATGTTGCAAATTACACCGATTTAACTCTTTCAACGTTTTATAGACTAGCCGCATTTTGGGCAGGGCAAGCCGGCTCTCTTTTGTTCTGGGCGCTTATGATTGCTTTGTGTGGTGCTGCGTTTCAGCTCACACAGGCGTATAAAGATTTTTCAAGCGAAACAAAGCAATGGTATTGGATATTTTATTTCTCTGTGATGGGATTTTTCAGCCTTTTACTCACCACATGGTCCGATCCTTTTCTTACAACAATTCCTGCACCGCAAGACGGCAGAGGACTAAACCCTCTTTTACAAAACCCCGGCATGATAATTCACCCTCCATTACTTTTCTTGGGTTATGGCGGTTTCACCATTCCTTCATGCCTTGCACTTGCACAAGCTATGAGCAAATCCACCAACAATGAGGCACGCTGGCTTGAAGTAACACGCCCTTTTATTATGACTGCATGGCTCTTTTTGACAGCAGGTATATTGATCGGTGCATGGTGGGCATATCTTGAACTTGGCTGGGGTGGCTACTGGGCTTGGGATCCTGTTGAAAACGCAAGCCTTCTTCCTTGGCTTGTGGGCACTGCGGCCATGCATACAATGATTATTGAACAAAGAAGAAATAAATTACACAGAGTGAATATCTTCCTTATCGCACTCACAACAGTTACTGCATTTTTCGCTACGTACCTTGTACGCGGGAATGTTGTGGATTCCGTGCACGCTTTCGGTGACGGTGGCGTAGGCGATGCCTTACTTATTTTTGTTCTTGCTTCTACATTTATCTGCTTTTTTGTTTCACTATTCGCCCCTAAAATTGCTGATAATGATAAAGGTGCGCTTGAGGGTGTAGAAACCCGTGAAGGCTTCTTAGTGTTCACCGCTTGGTTTTTAATTGCTTTGGCTGTTATCATCTTAGTCGCTACTCTTTGGCCCTTGATTTCAACTTTCTGGTCCGAACAACCTATTGGGCTTGACGCAAGTTTCTATAATACCGTATGTTTACCCCTCTTTACAGTTTTGGCGGCGCTATTGGTTGTTTGCCCTTATCTTGGATGGAACGGCGGTTTTGTAGACAGTAAAAACTTCCTTGCTGTTATATTCACCATGATTCTTACAGCAATAACTTGTATGATTTTTGGCTACACAAAACCACTTCCTCTTGTGGCTGCCTCATTGAGTGTAGGTATTGTAACTTCTTCCATTCTGCAAATCAGCAAACAGTCCACACGTAATTTCCGTCCACGGCTTGCAGCACATGGCGTACACCTTGCTTTTGCCCTTATTGTGCTTGGCGTTGCTTTTTCAGGCGGATACAAAGTTGAGCGAGATGTGAGCATAGGACGTGGAGAATCTGTGAATGTGGGAACATATGTCGTTACCCTCAATGAGCTGTACGAAGGCGCAACTCCAACTTTTGAATTTCTTGAGGCGGAACTCATTGTTTCTCAAAATAATGAAATCATAGGTATGCTCGCTCCGCAAATCAGACTTTACAATAAATTTGAATCTATGTCATTTTCTGAAGTCGGCACTATGCCAAGCCTTGGCGATGAAGTGTACGCAAGCTTACTCGGTATAGACTCACAATCAAGAGCTTCGTTGCGTATCAGCATAAATCCTCTTGTTAACTGGATTTGGATAGGCAGCGTTCTTATGTGTCTTTTCCCGTTCCTCGCATTAAAAGCAATAAAAAAACGTGAAGAAAACTGATTCTCATAAGGATTGTTTCATGCACTATCAAGAAAAAAGCAACAAAAAACTTTGCATACTTTGTGTCGTGAAACATGAACATGAAATGGCATGGCAAACAGCTTCACTTATAGAAAAAGAGCTGATTTCTCAAAGCATTGAATATGACTTTCTTTCTGTTCGTGAAGATGCTATAAAACTTACTCAAGCCGCAAAAAAATCGCATGCTGTGCTTGTTATCGGCGGTGACGGCACAATGCTTGGTGTTGCCCGTGCTCTGCACGATTTATCCCTTCCCATGTTCGGAATAAATTTCGGCAGAGTGGGCTTTTTAATGGAAGCAAAGCCCAATAATTGGGACTATTGGCTTAAGCGTTTTATAGCCACAGTGAAAGAAATTGCATTTAACATACAAGCAGACGATGGCGAACGCCTTTTACTGGAAGAGCACAGCCTTTTTCACTGCACTGTTCAACGCGGACATGAGCAAATCTTTGAGGGTTTTGCCTTTAATGATGCGGTTATTGCCAGAGGAAATGTTGTGCGTGCCGTTGCTTTATCGCTCTATATCAATAATAATCTCTTGAGTGATTTGCGTTGCGATGGCTTGATTATCTCCACACCTATCGGGGCAACTGCTTATGCAATTTCAGCACACGGCCCTTTGGCTTTGCCCGGACTTGATGCGCTTATCATCACACCTATTTGCCCATTTGCAGGCGCATTTCCCCCTTGCGTTGTTTCAGGCTCATCACTTGTCACTGTTGGCATTGAAGACGTCAATACACCGGCTGTACTCACTCTTGATGGGCAAGAAAGTTTCAACCTCTTAGCACATGATATTGTGCACATTACTACATATCAAAAGAAAATCCCCTTACTGGTGAGCGATTCTTCGTGGTATGTAAAACGCCTTGGCGAAAGAGGTTACATAAAACCCGGGCCGGGCATGCAACTTACTCATCATAAGGAAAATATATGACACAAACTCAAACAGATTATATACCCGCAGGCATTGTTTATGTTCACTTGCAACCTGAAGAACAATTTCTTGAAGTGCCAAGAAAGAACGCTAAAACGGTAAAAAGACTTCTTGATTTTCTCAATATCAAACTCTGTACCGCTATAGTCGTGCGTGAAAATACTCTTCTCACTCCCGATTTGCAGCTCTATTCCGATGACAAAGTTCTTGTAAGAAAAATTCAATCAACAGGCTAAAACGTACTCAATGAATTCTATGTAAGCTGGGGTTAATACTATTTTGTCAACATTATCTATCCCTCCCAAAATCTGGGCTATTGTAAACTGCACGCCGGATTCTTTTTCTGACGGCGGTTTGTTTTTAGACAGCGACAAAGCCTTTGATCAAGTAAAACAATTACTCACTGACGGAGCAGATTTTATTGATATTGGTGCCGCCTCTTCACGCCCAACCTCTGATTTTATTTCTGCACAAGAAGAGTGGGAAAGACTTTTACCTCTTTTTGAGTTGATTGAAAAAGAAAATCAAAGCTTATTTCAAAAAATTTCTGTAGATACATGGCGTGCAGATGTGGCGCAAAAGGTTCTTGAGAAAGATGTTTTTTGCATTAACGATATTTCTGCCTTTGAATGGGAACCACAATTACTTGATGTTATAGCACACTACAAACCGTATTATGTGCTTATGCACTGCCAAGGAAAGCCCCAAAATATGCAAAAGCATACACAATACGAAGATGTTGTGGATACTGTATATGCTTTTTTTGAAAACAAGCTCAAAAAACTGCAAGAAGTCGGTTTTCCCTCAGAAAAAATCATACTCGATCCCGGCATAGGCTTTGGAAAAACTTTAGAGCAAAATTACCGGCTTATGAAAGCAGGTGAAAAGTTTAAAGAACTTGGTTTTCCGCTGATGGCAGGAATATCAAGAAAGTCATGCTTAAGAGATTTGCTTTTCATAGAAAAATATAGTATTGATGAACTAGATTCAGTAACTGCTCTTGCAAGTGTGTTGCTCTATAATAATGGCTTTGAGCACCATAGAGTGCATAATGCCAAAGCATGTCATAAGGCTTTCTTGCTTAATAAGACATTGATGTATTAAGGTAAAATATATGTCCTTCCCGGTTTTTACACTATTTGATGCGATAGATATAGCCATTGTAACCCTATTGGTATACTATGTTATTCTTTTTGTACGAGGAACACGAGCTGTTGCCGCACTAAACGGTATTTTCGTTCTTTTCATTATTTATATTATAGCTCAAGCAATGGGTTTATACACCTTGGTGTGGATATTTGAAAATATTTTTTCCTCGCTATTCTTAGTAATTGTTGTGTTGTTTCATGAAGATATACGGCAAGCGCTTTCTACTTTAAGTATACGCTCATTTTTTAAACCAAAACAAATATATAATAAAAGCGTTGCAGAAGTTCTTGCCAGTTCTTGTTTTAGCTTGGCACAAAAAAATATTGGTGCGCTTATTATTTTAGAACAAAAAATATCACTGGGCGATTTTGCAGAAAAAGCAGTAAATATTGATGCAAATTTGAGCGAAGACTTACTCGGCACAATTTTTTATCCGCAAACCCCCCTACACGACGGCGCTGTTATTATCGACACACAAGGCAGAATTAAAGCTGCGGGCTGTATTTTGCCACTTGCCAGCGTTGAAAGGCAACACTTTGGTACAAGACACAGAGCCGCATTGGGGCTTTCGGAAGTGAGCGATGCACTTGCCATTGTTGTTTCAGAAGAAAGGGGCGAAGTAACAATCGCTATTAAAGGAACGCTTTCTGAACCGCTTTCACAAGCTCAATTTATAAGGACGATAAAAAATGTCATCCACGAATAAACAAACACCGTTAAGTATGTCTCCGGAAGAAAAACAAAAAAAGCCAAAACGCTCTCGCTCAGCAAAAAATTCTGTTAAAAAAGCGTATTTGTCTCTATTTCCACAGAAAGAAAATGTCACCTATCTACTGTTTGCTTTCTGCATTGCCGTTCTTTTATGGTTTACAATAACTCAAACAGATGAAATTGAAGCACAATACGATATTTATTTGGAGTATACAGGTCTTGCCGATGGATTAATTGTCAAAGAAGGCTTACAGACTGCTGTTTCAGTGCGCTTACGTGGTTCTGCGCCGCTTTTCTCAACCATCAATAACAGACAATTGACCTATACAGTCGATCTTTCCGATCTTGGTGTTGGGGCAAGTGTTGTTCCGCTTGAACTTGAAGAAGATTTCAGAGATAGGGCTTTTGATGTTATAAGTGTACAACCCGAGCACTTACTCTTAACATGTGAAAATTTAATTGAAAAAGAGGCTATTCTTGAACCTTTGATGATGGAACACCGCAATAGCGATGAGTATACAATAGCAAATATAAGTGTATCGCCCGAAACTGTTGTCGTTCAAGGCGCAGAAAGTGTTGTCACTCCAATAACCCGTATTCTTGTTCCATTCACACCTTCTTACAGGAACGGCGGAGGAACATATACCGAATCAGTCGCAGTGATGACACCTCAAACGGCAGAAGCCTCACCTCCCATAGCCAATATTACCTATACTATTGAAGAAAAAATCAGCGAACTTGTGCTCTCTGTACCTATTTCGCTTGTTGCGGATAATCCCTCACAATACACTTTAAGTGAATCAAATGTTGAAGTGACTATAAAAATTGCCGTAGATGAAATGAATAACAATGATTTATTGGAACAAGTAGAAGTAATTGCCATGCCAAGCGGTGCATCGCTTGAAGAAGTATTACTCAGCCCTCGTGTGCCTGAAAATGTAAGCTTTGTTTCTATGAACCCGCAAACTGTTGTTGTAACAAAACAATGAGAAGCGCAATGAAGAAATTAATTCTTGTTTTCATCGTCGGAATTGTTGCACTCACAATAACGACACCTATTTTTGCTCAAACACAAAGATATACTGCGCATGTGTCTGATTTGCTTAGCGAGGAATCGGCGCAAGTGTTTGCACAAGCTCTATTGCGAGATACTATTTTTCAACAAATACTTCAATTATCTGAAATAAAAAACCTTATACATTTTGCCGAGCTTGACGAGCACACAGCAAAGGCTTTACTTGCATTAAGCATTATACTTGAATTTAATGACAGCATTACACTTGCCACACAAAGATTTGCCGATGCAGATATTTTTTATTATACAGCTATGGCACACATCGTAAATCAAGAAGAAATTCTAAGCAAGATGCAAGCAAATCTTGTTGAACAGGAGCTAATTTTTCGCCTTACACAAATAGAAATAGATATTGCGCAAGAACTTCTGACAGCTACTCAACTAAACGAGCTTAATGATATTGCACATCTTCAAGCTTTAGAAGAAAGCATTGCAAAACTTTCCTTACTTATGACTTTATCAAAGGAACTTGCACAAAAATTTGAAAATTGGCAAAATCCTGATGAAATACGCCAAACAATTGAAAACCCGCTTCTTGGCAATGCTTTGCCAATTTCTGCACTCAATGCTTTAGCAGAAATATATTTACAATTGGACAGACCGCAAAAAGCACTTGAGGTTCTTCAAAATATTGATGAAAATCTTAAAAATGAATGTACTGCTTATCTTAGTATACGCACTGCCCTTTATCGTGGTGAAAACTCATTAGCGCAAATGGATATTGAAAGAATTCTTACTACCTTGGACGATAACCACCCTCTTTCCGCCGATTTTTTTGTTCTTCAAGGAGATATTGCACAAGCTCAAAACAACACAGAAACAATGTGTACGGCCTATGAATCGGCATGTGCGCGTGGAGATTGCGTTTCTTATTACGATGTTCAGCACATCTGTTTTTAAATAAAAAAGCCGAGCATAACTCGACTTTAAAAATGTATATACGATTAAACTCAAAAAATTATTTCATACGATACGTGATACGCCCACGAGTCAAATCATAGGGTGAAAGCTCAACTTTAACTTTATCACCGGGTAAAATTCGTATATAAAATTTGCGCATTTTGCCGGAAATGTGCGCAAGCACCGTATGTCCGTTTTCTAATTCCACGCGAAACATTGCGTTGGGTAAGGCTTCTTGTACGGTTCCGTCAATTTCAATGGCATCTTCTTTCGCCATAATCACCTCTTTGCAGAAAAAATTCTGCGTATTTTGTTCGTAATACCATTGTGGCATTGCGAAAATCTCACGTATAATCGCACAATTTTCATGCAATGTCAACCAAAAAAAAGCTATAATTTAAAGTTCAAAAACTCATATTAAAACTAATTTTTTGCTTTAGTTAGAATCACGTTAAACTTTATAATGTGCAATTTTTTGTGCTGTTTCCAGATCTTGCGGATAATTTATATTGAATAAAGGAGTTTCATTGTCAAGAATTATTTGATGTCTTCTTTCTTTTTCTATAACACGAAAGAGGGAATATCTTTTTTCTTCAATGGCTGATTCTAGGAAATTCAATGACTCATATTCATAAATTGCGATCAGAGCCTCCACAAGCTCCGTGCCTTTTTTTTGAAAGGTTGTCATTAAAAGTTCTTTATTCTCTTGTTTTGCTTTATTTCTTTGGGCTATCAATAGGCTTAACAATTCATCGTTTATAAAGGGTGCATCGCATGGAAGCACAAGAACAGGCGCTTTGAAAAACTTTAATGCGCTATATATTCCGTTAATCGGCGCATCACATTCAAGTTTGTCAAAAATGCACGGATAGTTTTCAATATTTTTTCCTTGCCGAGTCGATACGGCTACTGAAGAGCAATGTCTTTCAAGAAGATTAAAGTTTTTTTGCAATAAGTTTTCTTTACCGAGCATAAGGTTAGTTTTGCATGAACCAAAGCGCTTCGATTTTCCGCCGGCAAGAATAATTCCGTGAATCATTGCGTTTTAACCCTTTGCAACTCCAGTTGCTCTTTTACACAATCTCAAACATCACCAAGTAATTTTTCTGCAATATCAAACGCTTCTTGCATAGTACGCACAACATGAGCGTGCGTATTCACATGGATACGGCTTCTCTTTATGCTCTTAAGAACTGCAGGACTTGACGAGCACATTATTATATGCGCTTTTGCTTTCTCCATATGCTCTAAAAAGTGGTGAAGCTCATGTATGCTGCTCACGTCAATCATGTTTACTCTGTCCATATGGAGTATAATCACATTGCCTGCCACATCGTCAATCGCTTCAATATGGCGCAAATTCTTTTCAAAATCGCCTACAGAACCAAAAAACAATGGACCTTCAAAGCAAAAAATATGCAGTTTTTTGCTTTCCAGTAATGGATGATTATCCTTTACGGGAATCATTTCTTTTTCTAGCGGATGAAAACTCTGCTCCGATTGCTTTTTTATAAAGATACTCAACGACAAGAACACACCTATAAACACAGCCTGTTCCAAGCTGAAAATAAATACACTCACAAGTGTGATAAGAAATACCAAATAATCGCTTTTTGAAGTTCTTATAACGTAGCGTATATCTTCAAGATGTATCATATTCAAACAAATAAGGATAAGAAGAGCCGCAAGGGCAGAAATGGGAATATAGTTCATAAAAGGCCCAAGCAATACAAGCACAAAGAGTGTTGTAGCACCTGAAATTACGCCCGCAAAACGCGTGCGTGCCCCTGCTGAATAATTAACGGCAGAGCGAGAAAAAGAGGCACATCCGGGAATAGAACTGCTAAAACAAGCAATTATATTTCCAAGTCCTTGTCCAATAAGTTCTTGATTAGAATCGAAACGTTCGTCCTTACTGCTTGCCATTGTTTTACCTATTGCGATTGATTCAACCGATGCAAGCAAAGCAATTGCCACAGCAGAAAAAAACATGCTTGGTAATGCGGATAAATGTGTTATGGATGGAATAAATAATGGAGGTAAACCCTCAGGCACGGGGGGACTCATGGCAATAAAGTTTTGTGCATTAAAAAGATTGCACACTGCACTCACAATAATAAGCGTCAACAGGGCATACGGAGCTTTAGGAAAATATTTTTTGATTGCAATAGCCACTGCTAAAGTCGTTATAGCAACAAGAAATGTAGCGATATCTATATGTACTATATGCGTGATTATTTGCCCTATAAGTGCAAGCGTACTTGCCGGAGCTTCAAATTCAAGCCCAAACAAGTTACGTATCTGCCCCAACACAATAAGCAAAGAAGCGCCTGTAGTAAAACCTAAGATAACAGAATGCGAAATATAATTTGCAAGTCCACCAAGGCGAGATATACCTAAAAATAATTGGATTGCCCCTGTAAGTAAGGAAAGCATAAAAATAAAAGACAAGCGCTGTTCATCAGGCAAAGAACTGGCAACAATTCCGCCTATAAATATTTGAAACATCGACGAATACACCACCATTGAAAGTGCATTCGTCGGGCCTGCTATATTGAAGTTTGACGATCCGAATAATGAAGCTATAATCACGGGAAGTATTGCGGCGTATAAACCATACACAGGGTCTACACCTGCAATCATTGCATATGCCATTGCTTGAGGAGCACCCACAACAGCAACAGTAAGCCCTGCCATAATGTCGGCTTTGCACTTGCCCTTATTGTAATTTCGGGCACTTTCCATGAATGGAAATATTTTCTCGATTTTTCGCTTCATTATTAAAAATAAGTCATAGAAATTTTCTTCAATTCTTGTATACTTTCTAAAACTGCGTACGTTTCAAGTGGAGTTTTTTCAATTAAATCGTCAATAGTTTTTTGAATATCATTGTCTTCCATGCCGTGAATCATAGTGAATAATGTATACTTCCATTCATTAGGCTTTGGAGTTGGACGATGGTAGCAATGAGATATATTTTGATATGTCGCGGCAAATTCGCCTGCTTTATCGATGAGGGAATCATCAATTTCCCACGCTACCATGGCATTATATTTGTAACCTACACGCTGATGTTTAATGCTTGCCCCAAAACGGCGGATAACTCCATCGTCTTTCAGCTTTTGCAAAAGTGCCATTACTTCTTCTTCACTTGCCCCCACTTCTTTGGCTATATCGGCATAAGGAGTGAGGGTATCAGGCAGGTTCGATTGCACAATGTGCAGAATTTTTTCTTCAGTTTCTGTAAATTGCATAAAAGTTTCCTCAATGACTATCTATCGTCATCGTCGTCAAACGAGAAATCGTCTTCAGTATCGTCGTTGATATTCACATTTTGTTCGGCTTCACGTCTTTCTTTTTCTTCTTGCACTTTGTCAATATTTTCTTTTGATTCATCACCAATGACGTATGGGGGAAGTTCTTCACCGCGCATAATCATATCAATGTCATCACCGGAAATTGTTTCGCGTTCAAGAAGAGCATTTGCTATAGCGTGCAATATCTCGATATTATCAGAAAGTAACTGAGCACATTTTTTATGAGCGGCATTGATGATTGCTTTTACCTCTTCGTCAACCAAACGAGCTGTTTGCTCACTTACCATACGATTTGAAGTAAGCTCTCTACCAAGGAAAGGTTCATTATTTTGTTCGCCTATAGCCTGTGGGCCAACTGTGTCGGACATACCCCATTCGCACACCATTTTACGGGCAAGCTTTGATGCTCGTTCAATGTCGTTACCTGCGCCTGTGGTGATATCGTCCATAATAAGCTCTTCAGCAACACGCCCTGCCATAAGAACGGCAATATTTCCTTCAAGAAAACCACGAGAATAGCCGTGCCTGTCTTCTTCGGGAAGTTGCATGGTAACACCAAGCGCTCTGCCACGGGGGATAATGCTGACTTTATGGACAGGATCTGCCTTTGGAAGCAATTTTGCCACCAACGCGTGCCCTGCTTCGTGATATGCGGTGATACGCTTTTCTTCATCGGAAAGAATAAGCGAACGGCGTTCACGCCCCATAAGAATTTTATCTTTGGCGTACTCAAAATCAATCATATTGAGTTCATTTTTGTTTTTCTTTGCAGCTTGCAGAGCGGCTTCATTCACAAGATTTTCTAAATCTGCGCCTGAAAAACCGGGTGTACCCTTTGCAAGTATATCAATCTTTACATCATCTGAAAGAGGAGTTTTACGAGCATGCACGGCAATAATGTGTTGTCTACCCTTCAAGTCAGGTGTAGGAACAATAACTTGTCTGTCAAAACGACCGGGGCGCAAAAGAGCGGGGTCAAGAACATCGGGACGGTTGGTTGCGGCAATAAGAATAACACCTTCGTTTGATTCAAAACCGTCCATTT
>CAYJPB010000065.1:0-11554 GCA_964371955.1 uncultured Desulfovibrionaceae bacterium
GCATATTCAAGAACTTGAAGCGGAACGGTTGATAAGCGTTGCATGGAGCGATCAAGAAGAAGCGAATAAACCATTTCCCGCTCGCATTCATCTATTGTGTCGCAATGAAAAAGGAACGCTTGCCGCTATTGCCACAGCGCTTATGGTGCAGGATATAAATATTGACAATCTCTCTGTTTATTCACAAGTAGACGGCAAATCTGAAATTGAAATGACTGTAGAAGTGCGTGACACCGTTCACCTCTATCAAACTATTGACAAATTAAGACATATCGATCAAGTGCTTGAAGTCACAAGACATTCCGAATGGCTTGAGCAAGAGTAGTCAGTAACTTCATATCAAGGTTGCTTGCCATCAATCGAGATTTTTGGCAAGTCTTAATCTGTCGGCAAGCTTGGTGAATCTATTTTTGATTTGGTTGTTGTGCACTGCGATAGAAAGCGCTTTCTTGCTTCCAACCATAACAACAAGCTTTTTGCCTCGTGTGACTGCCGTATAGACAAGATTTCTTTGAAGCATTATGTGATGTGAAGTGAGAAGTGGAACAATAACACATGGATATTCACCACCTTGCGATTTGTGGATTGAAATAGCATACGCAAGAACAAGTTCGTCAAGCTCTTCATAGCTGTAGGGAACAAAATTGTCGTCAAAGCGTACAGTCATACTTTTGTCGCTCAAATCTATGTGAGTAATAATGCCTATATCTCCGTTATATATATCTTTATCGTAATTGTTTTTTATTTGCATAACCTTGTCGCCCATACGGAAGTTTTTATCTCTTTTCTGTAAAAGTATACCGTGCGGATTGAGGGCAACTTGCAATTGTGTGTTCAAATTATTTACGCCGACAGAACCTTTCAGCATGGGCGAGAGCACTTGAATATCTTCAAAAGGATTGAGAGCAAATTTTTTGGAAATGCGATGAGTTACCAAATCTACAATAGTTTGGCAGGCAATTTCGGAGTCTTCTTCGGGAAAAAAATAGAAGTCAGAAAGTCCTTTTTTGTCGATATAAAGCGAGGGAATTTCGCCCTCATTTATTTTGTGAGCGTTTTGGATAATCATGCTCTTTGCGGCTTGCCTAAAAATGTGATTGAGTTCCACAATGGGAATAACATCTGAAATAATACAATCTCTCAAAACATTGCCTGCCCCAACAGATGGTAATTGATTGATATCGCCTACAAAAATAAGCGTACAACCAAGCGGAACCGCCTTGATGAGATGATACATAAGCACAATATCAACCATTGAAGTTTCGTCAATCACAAGCAAGGAGCAATTCAATGGATTATTTTCATTCTTTGCAAAACCGTCTTCTTGTGGATTATATTCTAAAAGGCGGTGTATTGTTTTAGATTCAAGCCCCGTTGTTTCACTCATGCGCTTTGCCGCTCTTCCTGTAGGTGCGGCGAGAAGAATTTTTGCCTGCGCTTTTTGGAAAACCTGAATAATTGCATTGGTGATGGTGGTTTTTCCTGTGCCCGGCCCGCCTGTAAGTATCATTATTTTTGAATCTACCGCAACACGAACAGCTTCTTCCTGTTTTTCTTCAAGTTTCATGGGGAGCGCTTGCAAAACATCTTCAATCGCTTTTTGTGGATTTTTGAAATGCACAACTTTTGGACTTATCAATAATCTATTCAAATAAAAAGAAATTTTTGTTTCACAATGATGGTATCTTTTGAGATAAATTGCTGTGTGTTCATCAAAAAACTCCTTAACTATGCGGTCTTCCTTTTCAAGAGTATCAACTGCATCTTCAACAAGTTGCGGATCGATGCGCCAATTATCAAAGACAATATTTATCAGTCTTTCTTTGGGAAAATACACGTGCCCATCATCGATTTGCTTAATAAGAGTATAAAGCGTGGCAGCTTCTGCACGCATGGGCGAATTTTCATCAAAACCAAGGTTTAGCGCGAATTGATCGGCAGTTTGGAAACCGATTCTGTCAACATCCATTGCGAGTCTGTAAGGGTTTTCTTTAATGATATCAATAGCATTTTCACCATAATAGCGATAGATGCGCAAAGCAAGTGCCGTACCTATGCCAAGCGGATTCAAAAAAACCATGAGTTCACGAACAGCGCCTTGTTCAGCCCATGATTGTTTAACGCTTTCCACAACTTTCTTGCTCATTTTAGGAACTTCAAGAAGCTTTTCGGGATTATTGTCTAAAATTTTGAAAGTATCCAAACCGAAATGATTGACGATTCTTTCGGCGGTAATTTTACCTATTCCTTTTACAATGCCTGAAGCAAGAAACATACGTATGCCGTCAAGACTGTCCGGTCTTTGCTCTTCGTACGTGTCAAAAACAAATTGCTTACCAAATTTTGGGTGCACAGCCCAATGTCCCGTAAGCGCATACACAGAGCCGACATTTGGATTTACTATTGAGCCGACAGCCGCAACTGTATCGCCTTTTAAATGCTCAAAGTTGAATTTTAAAACAGCGTAGCCATTTTCGGCATTATGGTAGGTTACACGCTCTAAAGTGCCTTTAACACGCACATTATTATCGTCACCCAATAAAGAAGCTTGCATAGTCATTCGTGTGCGCCCTTATAGTGAAAAGAAAAATTTAAATTTTAGAATAAATTACTTTACTGTACAAAAAATTTCTACTATACTTTAATTGTAACTGCAATACATTTAAGACAAATAAAGTAAGTTACTAAAATTACTAAAAAAGAGGAATGTTATGTTTGAATTTCCACGTATGAAAAGACTGCCCCCCTATGCTTTTTCAGTTATTACAAACTTGAAAATGGAATTACGTAAGCAAAATCTTGATGTTATAGATTTTGGTATGGGTAATCCCGATCTTGCGACACCTGACCATATTGTGGAAAAATTAAAAGAAGCGTCAATGAAAAGTGTCAATCACAGATACTCCGCTTCACGTGGTATTCCTAACCTCCGTAAAGCTATATGCGATTGGTATAAAAGACGTTTTGACGTCGATCTTGATCCAGACTCAGAAGCAATTGCAACAATAGGTTCAAAAGAAGGCTTATCTCACCTTTGTCTTGCCATGCTTGAACCCGGTGATGTTGTTTTTGCCCCCGATCCTTCCTATCCTATTCACGTTTATGCCCCGATTATTGCGGGTGCGGACGTGCGCCGTATTCCAATCGGAGAAGACAGAGATTTTTTTGATGATTTGCAAACTGCTATGCAACAAACATGGCCGCAACCTAAATTATTGATAATAAATTTTCCACACAATCCTACGACAGTCACAACAGATTTGGCTTTCTTTGAGAAAATTGTAGAATTTGCAAAAGAACATAAAATCTGGGTTATCCATGATTTAGCCTATTCAGATTTGGTATACGACGGCTATAAAGCACCGAGTTTCTTGCAAGCTAAAGGCGCAAAAGATGTGGGCGTTGAATTTTATTCCATGACAAAAGGCTATTCCATGGCAGGTTGGCGTATGGGCTTTTGCCTTGGCAACAAAGAACTTGTGCATGCCTTGACACGTATTAAATCATATCTCGATTACGGTATTTTTCAACCTATTCAAATCGCTGCAACTGTCGGGTTAAACGGCCCTTACGAACCTGTTGAAGAAGCGTGCGAAGTGTATAGAAAAAGAAGAGATGTTTTATGTG
The DNA here is from genome assembly GCA_964371955.1 of uncultured Desulfovibrionaceae bacterium. GTDB lineage: Bacteria > Desulfobacterota > Desulfovibrionia > Desulfovibrionales > Desulfovibrionaceae > CAYJAZ01. The sequence continues at coordinate 3,628 of CAYJPB010000065.1, forward strand.
AGGGCATGAACAGAATCGGTTGGGAAGTACCCCCCCCAAAAGCAAGCATGTTTGTATGGGCAAAAATTCCCGAACACCTCAGACATATGGGATCTATGGAGTTTTCAAAATTGCTTTTGAGTGAAGCTTTGGTTGCTGTTCAACCGGGAATTGGCTTTGGTCACTATGGAGATGAATATGTCCGCTTTGCACTTATTGAAAACGAACAAAGAATAAAACAAGCTGTAAAAAATATGAAGAAAGTTATTCAAAAATAATAAGGTGCTGTTATGAAAAAATTAGTATTGGGAATTGCCGGTGTGGGTGTTGTCGGATCGGGCTTATTGCAAGCATTGCATAAGAACAGAGATATTATTATGCAAAGAACAGGCTACACAATTGAAGTCAAAAGCGTTTGCGTAAAAAATCCTAATAAAGAAAGACCATACTTACCTGAACATACACTTATTACCCAAAACCCTTTCGATATTACTCAAGATAAAGATATTGACGTTTTTGTAGAGCTCATGGGCGGAAAAACCCTTGCAAAAGAAACAATTCTTTCAGCTATTAGCAATAATAAGCACGTAGTTACCGCAAATAAAGCACTTTTGGCAGAAGACGGGGAAACCCTTTTCGCTTTTGCCGCACAAAGAAAGCTGCACCTTAAATACGAAGCTGCCGTTGCAGGTGCTATACCTGTCGTGCAAACCTTCAAAGAAAGTTTAAACGCAAACCGTATAGAAAGTTTCTTAGGCATTTTAAACGGTACAAGTAACTATATTCTTTCAGAAATGACTTCAAATGATAAAGACTTTGATTCTGCTCTCAAGCAAGCGCAAAAATTAGGCTATGCCGAGGCAGAACCTAGCCTCGATATAGACGGTTTTGATGCCGCGCATAAGCTCAATCTCCTTATCCGACTTGCGTGGGGCTTTGACTATCCTTTCGATAAATTGCTTATTGAAGGTATTCGCGATACCGACAGAATGGATATTCAATTTGCCAGAGAGTTTGGCTATAGAATAAAATTATTGGGGCAAGCTGCAAATATCAAAGGAAAAATTGAGGCAGGTCTTTTCCCTGCTTTGGTGAATGAACGCTTATTGCTCGCAAAAGTTGGCGGAGCGTATAATGCAATTCGTGTTGAAGGCAATGCCATAGGTTCACTCTTCTTGCACGGTTTAGGTGCGGGATCATTACCTACGGCTTCGGCTGTACTTTCCGATATTCTTGCCATCACACAAGAAAAAGATTCAAACAATTTCGGCTATGTGAACCAAAGTTTACCCACAGCAAAAGTTCTTTCTTCAAAAAATAGTGTATATCCCTACTATGTGCGCTTAATGGTGAAGGATAATCCCGGTGTGCTGCGCGATGTTGCGGGAGCGTTAGCTAAATACGATGTAAGCATAGCTCAGGTTATACAAAAGCAAAACATTGAAAATGCTGTTCCGCTTGTGTTTGTTACACATGAAGCGCCGTATAGAGCAATTACAGGAGCGATTAAACAATTGAGTAAATTAATTCTCGCAAAACCTGTATGTTACCGAATATTTGATTAATTTATGGTAGTTGCAAAAAAAAGCTTAGGTCAACATTTTTTGCACGACAAAAATATTTGTCGGAAAATTGTTGACCTTTTAAATATCGAAGAAAACGATACTATTCTTGAAATAGGTCCCGGAACAGGGGCTCTTACGCATATCCTCAAAGATGCGCCTTATTCTGAATTCACCATTCTTGAAAAAGACGACAGATTTGCACAATTACACAAAGAAAATAATTATAGAAATACAAAAGTTATTCATATAGATGCCTTAAACTTTGACTGGAAAAGTATTGATAAAAAAATAAAAATTATCAGCAATTTACCATACAATGTCGCATCGCCGCTCATGTGGGACATCGTGAGCCTTGTACCAAATTTAGATCGTGCCGTTTTTATGATACAAAATGAAGTGGCAGATAGATGTGTAGCAAAAGTGAATACAAGCACTTACGGTATTCTGTCTATTTGGCTTCAAGCATTTTGTGTGACTGAAAAGCACTTTATTGTGAGTCCACGAGCATTTAATCCGCCGCCGAAAGTTGATTCTGCGGTAATTTCGCTCAAAACACGCGAAAAAGATCAAATACCAAAATATCCTCAACAATTACAAGAGTTAATTAAATTACTGTTTAGTCAAAGACGCAAACAAATTCAGGGAATATTAAAGAAAAGCAAATTCTCTGCTTATTCCTCTGAAATGCTGGATGGTTTTAATATCGCCCCAACAGCCAGAGCCGAAACAATTGATGTGCAGACTTTTATGAGACTTGCTGAATTTTTAGCAAAGAAAATGCTTAAAATCCAGTCCTAATACGTACATATCGATTTGATTTTTATCATAAAACTATTGCAAATATTTATAATTGTTTTGTCTTGTACATTGCTTTGAGCATAAAAAATATCGCTTGCATATTATTTGAGATTGCGTTATATTTCTTTTGTTTATGGTTGACGTTCACTTTCTTGTTTTTTATTTGCCTAAAATAGTTTTAGTGTATGTGTATTTCTAAAATAATTTATTTATACCAAAATATTACGAGATAATAATGGAAAATAGTAAAGATACTCAAACAAATGGCCAAAGAAATTCTTCAACTAATGGAGTCAATACAAGAAGAGAATTGTCTTCTCGTGCGGCAAAAAAAATCGGTAATGAAGCAAGAGAAAACCAAGCTTTCAAAGAAGATTTACCGCGTGACAGAAAGAAAAATATTACAAAAAAAAGAAATTCTTCAAAAACTTTACGCAAAGACGCACGCAAAAACAGTGAACTGAAAGTTGTTGCCGATTCTGTAAAGTATCTTATCATTTGGTCTGCACTTATGATAATTGTCACAGGCGCTAATATGTTTCAGGTTGAATTAGCATATGATGACAGCGCCTTACGCCAAGCTCGCGATGTCATGGGGCGTGATACAAGCTTTAGACAGTTTATTGAAAGTTTTGGCGGTGTATATGCAGAAATTGATGAAGACAACCTTATGGCAGACTTTTCACATGAGGCACTTAGCACAGTCAATACATCTAATGGCTTAACTCTCACACGGCTCAACCCTGCTTCATTTGCTTCATTTGTCAACAACTTTTCTGTTTCTCATGGAGTGCGCTCTGCATTTGTTTCCTTCGATAATGATATTTTTGATACCAGACCTGATACATGGGAATCTGATGCTTTGCGCAAGTTCTCACAGCAAAACATCAATGAAGTTTACGAAGAAATTACTGTCAATGGCGAACGCTTTTTTCGCTATATCGTGCCTTTGGTTGTTGAAGAACTTCATTTAGAAAACGAATCTGCTGCACGTATTTTCGCCGATTATGTTCTTGGTTCTGTGTATGGTGGATATAGCATTTACCTTCCTCTTGGCGACTTACACAGCGATAAAATGCAATCTCTTATTGGACTTTTTGTTGCACACACCATTCTTTGGTTTCTTGGTTGTCTTATACTTTATGCGTTCACTCGTAGTGCCATAAAATACTTCCGTGTCGCAAACGAAGCTGAATTACGTATCGAAGAAAATAAGCAAAATAATAACTCAAAACTTGAAGAAGCGTATAAAAAAATTAATGAATTACAAGCACAAGTACAAAAATCACACGAGTTAAAAAGTGAATTTCTTGCAAGTATCAGCCATGAAGTGCGCACGCCTCTGAATGGAGTTATTGGATTGACTGAACTTCTACTGCATACTGAATTGGATGATTCACAAGCATCAATGATTGCGTCATTAAAAGCTTCAGGTAATAATTTGCTTAATATTATCAATGATGTATGGGATTTCGCAAAAATCGAAGCCGGTCAAATAGAATTAGATATTCAACGCTTTCCCCTTCGTGATACCTTATTTGATGTTGTTAAATCTTTAGCACCTTATGCTTATGCAAAACATATTGAAATTATTGCAAATATTTCACCACAAGTTCCTGATATTGTACTTGGCGATGCACTTCGTCTGCGCCAAATATTATTCAATCTTGTTGATAACGCAATTAAATTTACTGAATCCGGAGAAATAACTCTTTCTGTACAACCCGGCGAAATTAATGAAAATACAATGGCAATTAATTTCAGCGTAAAAGACACGGGTATTGGAATTTCAAAAGAAAGACAAAAAAAGATTTTCCAAGCCTTAGATCAAGAAGACATGTCTACTACACGAAAATATGACGGTGTTGGACTTGGGCTTACAATATCAAGTAAATTTGTGCAACTTATGGGCAGCGAAATCAAAATAGTGAGCGAAGTCAATAAGGGAAGCACTTTTTACTTCACTCTTCTTCTTCCCTTTGTTGAAGACAGTTACGCCGTTACAAGCACAATGAATACAGAAAGTCTCAAGAATATTGAAGTGTTAATTGTAGATGACAATGTAACAAATCGAAAAATTTTAGTTGAGCAAACAAAAGGTTGGGGGATGAACCCAACAGAATGTGTGAGTGTTGATGAAGCTCTTAGAGCCATTCAACTTTCTTCAAAAACATTCAACCCTATTTCGATTGTTCTTACAGATTTACAAATGCCCGAAAAAGACGGAATTGATTTGGCTCAAGCATTAAAATCAGACAATCTATTCAAGCATGTCCCGATTATCTTGCTTTCTTCCGGTACTGTTCCTACAAAAATATCGCCAACACTTTTATTTGCAAACCTTTCAAAACCTATTCGCCCATCTGAATTATTAAGAATTCTTTTACGAGCTGCCGAAGTCATTGACAGCCCCGATCAAGAAACAATGAAGGATCTTGAAGTCAAGGATATCGCAAATCTTACTCAAGTAAAAATGAAAATTTTACTGGTAGAAGATTTGGAAATAAATCAAATTGTTACATGCAGAATGCTTGAAACACTCGGGCATATTGTTCTTGTTGCCAATAATGGGCAGCAAGCAATTGAAATACTTGAAAGAGAAAGTTTTGATATTGTTCTTATGGACATAAAAATGCCTGTAATGGATGGTATAGAAGCGCTGAAAATAATCAGAAAACGTGAAGAGAAATCTGCACTTAAACAACATTTACCGATTGTAGCACTCACTGCAAATGCACTTGCCGAAGAAAGAGATTATTATCTTGCGCAAGGTATGGATTCTTATTTATTAAAGCCTGTTTCTATACGTGAATTGGCTCAAACTATTGAGCACATTGTGCAACAATTTGAAATTAGTGATGAAAACTCAACATTTAATGCATCCCGAAATGAAAAAATACAAAACGTGCCACCTAAAGCATACAAAACTTCTGCTGCAATTGTTACCGCACCGCAACAGCAAAAAGAAATACCGCAAATAAGCGAGAAAATATCAGCGCATGCTCTTGCGAAAACGCCAGATAAACCCTCAACATCACTTGCTTCCAGTGTAAAACCGAATACTTCTTCACTTATGCCATCGGTGCCACAAAATAACTTTCAATCAAGTGTTTCCACTCAAACACCGGCACCAAGTGTACAAGCCGCTTCGTCTCTTTCGCCATCTATTTCGGCAACTGCTTCTCTTTCTCCTTCTGTGCCAACGGCAATGTCACCTTCTGTCAACCTAGCGCCAAGTGTTACGCCTACAGTTGCCGGCAGCGCAAACTACGCACCATCAAACCTTGTTCAACCATCAACACAAGTACAGACTGCTCCCCTTGTGGAAACTCCAAAAGAAGAAAAAATAATTAAAGAACGTACTGTATTGCCCCCTCTTGATCCTGAAGCAATTAAACGTTCGTTCTCAAGTTTCCCGGATCTTGCAATAAAAAGTATGAACATATTTTTAAAAGATGCTCCTAAACTTGTTGCAGATATCCAAAAGGCACTCGAAATGAGTGATAACCAAGGTCTTACCGTGAACGCTCATGCTGTTAAAGGCTTAGTGAGCTATTACACGAAGGGCGAAATATATGAAACAGCATTAAAGTTAGAAAATATGGGTAGAAATGAAGAGCTTCCTGGAAACAGTGAAGAGGTGAGAAAAACGCTTTATCTTCTTGAAGAACAATTGGAAGAAATAAGCAAAGCGATGGATACCTATCTATTGGACTAAAACTTATGAGAATAGTTATTGCTGAAGATCAAGAAATGGGAAGAATTATTCTTGCCGGACACTTGAGAGAAAACGGTCACGAAGTTATTGAAACCTGTGACGGTGCAGAAGCTTTGGATGCAATTCTTAACAGTCAAGACAGTATTGACATGCTCATAACAGACTGGAGTATGCCCGTAATGGATGGACTTGAACTTGCTCGTAAAGTTCGTCAACTTACAACAAACCAACAATATATCTATATCATTATGCTCACCGCGCGTAATGAATTCAGCGACAAATTTGAGGGCTTTTCTCAAGGCGGTGTCGATGACTATATTGTTAAACCCTTTGAAGGCGCAGAGTTATTGTTGCGTATTCAAGTGGGTAACAGATTGATTGAAGCGGAACGCCGCCAAAGACAAATCAATAACAATCTACAACAATTAGTCAATGAGCAAACAGCAACTATACGTGAAACACAAGAAGAACTTGTCAGCCGTCTGTTCAGCGCACTGGAATCGCGTGACGGTGAAACCGGCGGGCATGTGCATCGTATAGGAATTATGAGTGCTTACATGGCGCAACTTCTTGGTTGGCCTCAAGAAAGTGTTGATATTCTTCGATCTGCGGCACCTTTGCACGATATCGGTAAAATTGCCGTCCCCGATTCAGTCTTACGCAAACCCGGAAAATTAACGAAAGAAGAATTTGATATAATTAAAACACATGCCGCAATAGGGGCAAATCTATTATCAAATTCAAAAAGTCCACTCATTATGACTTCTGAAATTATTGCACATTATCACCACGAAAACTGGAACGGAACAGGTTATCCAAACGGCTTGGTCGGTGATCAAATCCCTGTTGAAGCTCGCATTGTTTCAATCACTGATGTGTATGATGCGCTTATGTCAAACCGTGTATACCGCGCAGGACTTCCGGAAAGTGAAGTGCTAAAAATAATGCAGGAAGACAGCGGTAAAAAATTTGATCCAACACTTTTACAAATATTTATGGATAATTTACAAGCAATTCGTCAATCTGCCAGCGAGTATTCAGAACGTTAAATCTGCACTGCAAAGAGAGCCATCAAACAAACTCTCAACCTAGGTATGTTACGCACTTCTTAAATTGTAAAACAAATTTTTTTGAGATTACACAAGAAAGCCGATACTATTTTCATAGCATCGGCTTTCTACTTTCAAGAGTCAAGCTATACTGTATAAGTTATGCAGCAGGAGCTTCTTTCTTTGATTTCTTACCTTTGATGATAAGAAATACAGCAAGCGCCGCGGCAAGTCCAAGCAATATAAATGCCAAAACCGGTCTAAATCTGATCCACGCAATCGCGGCAACAACAAATGTCCACGCAATACCTAAAATAGTTGAAACCATGCCTGTACCTGCTCCAACAATGTCCCCGAGGAAAGGCAGAACATCGGCAAGAACAACAAGCGGTGCAAAAATCATTTTGAAACCGCCAATAATAAGAAGAAGCCCTATAATTCTAAATGCCCATGTCATCATTGAATTTGAACTTCTGGCTGATTCAAAAATAGATTCCTTTGATGCTTGTGAGCTTGAAACTTCAACAAAAGAATTACCATTTGAAGCAATAAAGCGATCGAATGTATTGTTATTTACTTGTGCAACAATAGAGATATCTGTATCGGGTGTGTATGTGTACGTAATCATTACATCACCAACTTGTGGCGCACCTTGGTTAGCACCCAAATAAATTTGATTTCCCATAACGTGGATACGGTCAGCAGTTGGCACACTTGGCTGTCTGGAAGTTCTTGGGTTACTGGAAGATGATCTTATTGGAGCAGCAGGAGCTAAAATGCCTTCAATATTACCCATTTGCTCGCGACCGAGGTTGAGT
>CAYJPB010000066.1:0-279 GCA_964371955.1 uncultured Desulfovibrionaceae bacterium
CATACCAAAAATTGAACCGAAAATAAAGAACATTGACCAAACAAAGATTTTCAATTGTGCCGGTAAAATCACAAAGAGAATGATAGCAAAAACAAAGGATACAAAGTATACTGCCAAACCAATACCCAAATGGAATGCCAAAACGTCGATACTTGTTGCAGAAGTTGTTTGTTGACCGGCATCTTCGGTAGGAGTACAATCATTATAGAATCCACATTCTTCTTCTTGGGAAGGATTGCTGAGTAAATCCATTTTCTTTTTGCGAGCAATAATATTCAT
>CAYJPB010000066.1:289-11479 GCA_964371955.1 uncultured Desulfovibrionaceae bacterium
AAGAAAATACCAAGAGTGATAGCAACTGCAAAGCCCATTGCACCGCCTGCCAGTGCAAAGTCAGGTAATGCCAAGAATTGTCCTGTTGCCATCCATACATTTGCGATGGTAAGCGCTTGCCCCGGACCTGCTGTAAAGCCATAAGCAATAACAGAACCCATTGTGAGAGGACCTTCATGTAAACCCATTTCACCGAGGACAGTGGTTGAAAGCACGGCAAATGCGGAAGTAAAGTAAATAATGGCTGAAATAAATCCACAATACCATATAACAGTTCTTGTGCCGGAGGTGGTTTTTTTCGCATTTTTATCGGGCGCCCTCAGTCCCAAATACACCCATGTAAGATTGAATAAGTGATAAACGATTTGACCACTTATGCCATTATTGAGTGAAAAACCCGTCGCGTCAAGCAGGCCTGTACTTTCAAATATAAAACCTGCCACACCGCCAATAATACACGAAGGTATAAGAAAACGGCGAAAAGTTGGGAAAATGGCTCTCAAAACCATACCAAGAAGTAAAAAAATACCAATCCACGCAATAGTTACGACGAAACTAAAGGGAACCGGAGCATAAGGGGGCATTGTAAAATCCATAACGAATCCTCCAAATAAATTTAAAATTTATAAAGCAAGAAGTATTCCAAACAAAACAGTAAATAAAATCAAATAAATAACTTGAGTAAAAATATTTAAAACTATGAATTAAGTAGAGAAAAATTCAAATAATTAGATTGTGAAAAATAAATCATGTTACATATCAAGACATTGTAAATATCGTGAAAAAAAGACTCTAATATGTGAAAAAAAATTATTATATTGATAAAGAAAAAATACAACCGACTTTGAACATTTTATCATGATTTCTTCAGTGGTTACGTTAATTATATGCACGTATCTTCAAAAAAAATGCCTTGCTACTATTCCAAATTGATGTTAAACTCAACTTACATAAGAATACGCAAATTATTTTTTTCAACTGCTTTGGTGGTACGATGGAATCATTATTAAAGTTTTTATCAGAGTATTTAGTAGAGAAATATTCTAATGAGGATGTTCTGTTTCATGTTCTGGAATACATGAAAAATAGAATTCCTTTCGAGCGAGTGGGATGTTATTTATTGAATACCAATGAAAAAACACTTAGCTCATTTATGGAATACGGATTTAACGACGATATTTCAACATATTCCTATAAAATAAAAAATGTCACCCCGGCCGAAGACTACGATCGCGTAAGGCGTGACGGCTTTGATGTTATAAGTAATTGCAATTTTGAAGAACCTATTTATTTTTTTGAAGAATTTCCTTACAAAATCGGATCATACATGATTTTTGTCTTTCATAATCCCGAAGATCATTCCATGCGCCATATTTTCGGTTGTTTTTCCTCAGAAGATAATATGTTTACTCAAGAGCATATTGACGCAATGAACAGCATTAGACCTTATTTGGAAAAAATTCTTTGTGAATTATATGTTGATACAAAAAAACCGCTTGTGTATCTGGCATCGGTCGGGCAACTTCCTTCTACTTATGAAGAGCAATTAAGAGCATGTCCGGGGATGAGAGATGTAGTGGAACGGATTGACGTTGTGAGGCAATTTGATTTCACTGTGTGCATCAGCGGCGCAACAGGCACAGGAAAAGAGCTTGTTGCGGAAACAATTCACACTCTTTCACCAAGAAGGCAAAAGCCTTTTGTGCGTGTAAATTGTGGCGCAATTCCCGAAACGTTGATTGAAAGTGAATTTTTTGGTTATGAAAAAGGTGCTTTTACCGGTGCAAATCACACTCGTATCGGTTATTTTGAGAAAGCAAACGGCGGAACAATATATTTTGATGAAATTGGCGAACTTTCTCTTTATGCACAAACTCGCCTTCTTCGCGTCCTTGAAAATAAAGAGATTCAACGTGTCGGCAGCGTTAAAAATATCAAATTAGATATACGTATTATTTCCGCAACTCATAGAAATTTATGGGAAATGGTACAAAAAGGAACATTCCGTGAAGATCTTTATTATCGGCTAAACATCTTCCCCATACACATAACACCGCTTTCGCAAAGAAAAAAAGATATACACATTCTTCTTGATTATTATTACAAAGTGACGGCAATGAAAATGAAATTGCAAAACGTGCCTATCATCACAGATAAGACGTTAATGCTATTGACTGAATATCCTTGGCCGGGAAATGTAAGACAACTCAAAGCTTCGATTGAGCGAGGCATGGCGGAAGCGCTTGTTACACGGAAAAATGAAATTGATTTCAAGTTCTTACCGGAAATTGCAATGGCGCAATTCAGCACACGCCCTTTGACGCAAGAAGAAATTATAACAGCTCTCACCCTTTCAAACGGCAAAGTTCAAGGACAAAACGGTGCAGCGGCGCTACTCAATATTCACCCGGCTACTTTGCGATCAAGAATGAAAGTATTGAATATAGACTATTCAAAAAAGAAAAACGCCAAATAGATTATATTTCTATAAGATGCATATAAAATTGAAAAGGAATATCTAAAGCAGTCGCAACTAAGAATAGCTCCAAACTGAAACTGTCAAATTAAGTGTCAGTGAGTATGCAAGATTTATAATCTACTGGTGTTACATAAAAAATTTTACTTGAAAATAATGTAAATAATTCTTATAGTACATTAATTGTAACAACATGTTGAACCGACTCAGAAGCAATGCGATTGCACAGACACAACTGTAATTATTGTAGAAAAACTTTTGAAGCGAAAAAATTTCTGCTAAAAACAAATAAATAGAGGAAGTATATGCCAAACCTACACATTTCACACAAAGATGATCGTATTACATATTTAGGCAGGTTTTTGCATTTAGATGATAAAACTATGTTCAACTATAGTGCCTGCGGTTTTCAGTTTTCCTGTGTTGCAAAAAAGATAGACATTGAAGTGGAAATTGAAGTTAATGAAGATATGTGGGCGCATGATAATCTCTACCCTTGGATTGAAGTTTCTATACAGGGTGATTCAGCAAAAGAGTTTGCCTTAGAGCTCACAGAAGGCAAAGCGTGGTATACTCTCTTTGAAAGTGAAACAATGCAATCGCTTGATATTGTTGTGAGAAAGCGCACTGAGCCGAGGTTTTCGCACACAGCTCTTTGTCAAATACGCATTGACGGAACACAAATTAAACCACTTGAGCAAACAGGAAATCACAGGATTTGCTTTTTGGGCGATTCGTTGACTTGTGGCTATGGAATTCTTGACGCAGATGGTGGTATGGAATTTAAAACCAAACACGAAGATGTTTTTGCTACTTATGCCGCACAGCTTGCCAAAAAATTTAATGCAGATTTTGATATTCTTGCAGTTTCGGGAATAGGCTTTTATTCATGCAATACAGACGAAGATATTATAATAGATAAAAGACTTATGAAACATATATTTGATTATTCGGATTATCTTAGCGAAATGAAGCTATACAATAAAGCTGTAACAAAGTGGGATTTTACTCGCTTCACACCGGACTTGGTAAGTATCTGCTTAGGTGCAAACGATCAAACCTATCTGCAATATGAATCTGAAGAAAAAAATGTGGCGGCTATCGAATCCTATAAAGCGCTTCTTAAGCAAGTCAGAAAAGTGTATTCTGCCCCAATTCTTTGCTTTGCAGGGGATTATTATACTCATGTGACAAAAGTGATTGAATCAGCCATCAAGCAGTACAAAGAAGAATCAAAAGATGACAATATTAAACTATTTAAATTGACAGAACCGAAAGCGCACGAGGGTATAGGCACGCTTTCGCATCCATATGTTTCAACGCATACACGCTGGGCAGAGGATATTGCGCCTTTTATTCGATCATGGCTTGACTGGGAATAAGTCTTATAGAAATAAATTATTTCAACGTGTTGAAGCAACCTCCTTTGTACTATTAAAAAGTTCCGTGGAACAGGACTCTCCTGACGGGGGTGAGAGCTCGAGAGAGGGGGAAGACCAAATTTTCAAGCGCGGTTTTCCCCCTCTAGACATGTCAACACTGATATAGCGTTAATCCTGATGTGTGCATATTGCGGTATTGATTTTTATTATATTTTTGCTTATATTGAAGTAAAGAATACATTTTAACTTAAAGGAAGTATTTTATGAAAAAGAAAGTCGCATTATCATTTATCCTTGCTTTGTTTTTATTTGTGAGTGGGTGTGCAAAATCCACGGATACACATACTTCTACAGCGTATACAGGTGAAGAGGTAATTATTATTCTCCATACAAATGACGTGCATGGCGGCATTGACGACAATATCGGTTATGCCGGACTTGCTGCTTATAAAAATGAGATGGAGGAACAATTCGGTGCAGAAAACATTGTTTTAGTTGATGCCGGCGATTATGTGCAAGGTTCGAGCGTGACTATGCTCACACAAGGTGAGGCGGCTATTTCATTGATGAATGCTGTCGATTACGATTATGTGACTTTGGGTAATCACGAATTTGACTATCAAATACCTCGTATGTTTGAACTTGTTGATATGCTTGAAGCACAAGTGCTTTCCTCTAATTTTGTTGAAATTGAAAATGGAGTTGAGGGCGATTCTGTTTTTTCTGCGTATGAATTACGCTCTTTCGATGGGGTTGATGTTGCGTTCATAGGCATTACCACACCGGAATCATTAACAAAGGCAAGTCCGCAATATTTCCAAAATGCGCAAGGAGAATATATCTACGGATTTTATGAAGATATGAGTGGCGAAAGCCTCTACGCCAATGTGCAAGAAAGTATTGACAGCGCACTTGATGCCGGAGCGGAATATGTTGTTGCCATTGCCCATTTAGGAATTGAAGAACTTGCGGCACCGTGGCGTTCCACAGATTTAATCGCCAACACAAGCGGACTTGATGTTGTGATTGACGGTCACTCTCATTCTGTGATTGAGGGTGAAGTGTATCTTGATAGAGATGGGAACGAAGTTTTACTTTCTCAAACGGGTACAAGGCTTGCAAACATTGGCGCAATACATATTTATCCAAACAATAATGACGATACAGACATTCAAGCAAGCTTGATAAGCGCTGAAATGTATACAGAAAAAGATCCGACAGTGCAAGCGCATGTTGATGAAGTAAACAGTGCTTTTGTAGAAATTCTCAGAAGAAATGTTGCCTATACAAGCGCCCCGTTAATTATGCATGAAGGTGAAACTTCTGCTTTAATGCAAGAAACAAATCTTGGCGATCTTGTAGCTGACGCATACCGTGAAATACTTGATACTGATGTGGCAATTGTGAACGGTGGCGGAATACGTGCAAATGTTGATATGGGTGACATAAATTATGGCGAAATTATTGAGCTGCACCCATACAGCAATAATATTATATCTATGGAAGTATCGGGGCAAGTCATTATGGACGCGCTTGAAATGGGCGCAAAGTCTTACCCCTTGCCGGATAACGGCTTTCTACAAGTTTCAGGAATAACATATGAAATTAATTCATCTATACCTTCATCTGTGCAAGTTGATGAAAACGGAGCTTTTGTTTCGGTAGATGGCGAATATCGAGTAAATAATATAATGGTCAATAATGAAGCGCTTGATGTAAACAGTTTTTACAGCCTTGCTTCACACGATTATTTGCTGAAAAAAGCCGGTGATGGCATGACGATGTTCCAAGAGAGCGTTATTCTTAAAGATATGTTTATGGTGGATAGCGAATTGCTTATCAAATACTTCACTGAAAATTTGAATGGTGAAGTGGGCGAAGAATATACAAATCCGAACGGTATGGGCAGAATACGTATTTTATAATTTGTGTTTCTGTAAATGATATGTAATAACCTATTAAAATAGATGATTTTGTTTCTTTCGATGTCATCTATTTCAATTTTCTTCAAAGGAATTTAAATTCTACACATCTTCTGAACTTGCTTTGAATAATTCGGAAAATGAATTGCTTGTTAATGTTTCACGTTTTTCACTGTATTTTCTGTGCATTTCTGCAAAATTTGCTTCTGTGACAAGAGGAGGGGATTCTTCAAAATCTATCACGTTTTGCCCTGCAATTTTTACGCTTGAATCTTCCGATAATTCTTGTACATAGGCTTTATTTTCGCCCATTCCGAGTTGAATGGAAGAGGAATCGTTGACTCTGTCGGCAGTAATAGTGTTGTTGCCATTACCTGCTTGTATGGAGGAACTATTTCCAAAAATAAAGGCTTCAAAACTGTTATTGCCGTCACCCATTGTCAGCGTGGAATTATCGAAATAAAGCGCTGAAATTGTATTGTCGCTATCGTCGAGCTGTATGGAGCTGTTCTTTGCCTCATAAATATCTATGCGAGCTTTGCCCTTTTCGGTATTGATTTTTGCATCGTGAACTTCAAAAGCTTCCATCAATAAATCCCCTGCTGTATTGAGGGTAGAGTCGTAAAAGCTCACAACATCAAAGATAGTTGATCCATCTCCGAAATTAAATGTTGTGTTGGAACTCGTTTTCACTTCGACAGTATTATCTCCATTACCAAAATTCATTTGTGAATCATTGATGGTATTTGCAAAAAGAGAGTTGTTGCCATCGCCCATATTGAATAGAGATTCTTCCATGCTTTTTATATAAAGGGTGTTATCACCGTTACCAAAATTTGTTGTTGTATTTTTGATACTGTCCACATTCACAATATTGTTGCCATTACCCACATTTAATGTTGAATCCATAAGGCTTATTTCAGAATATCCTTCTTCATAAGCACGTAAAACATCGTGGAAATTGTACCCTGCCATGGAGTTAATGTCTAGATTATTGTTACCGTTACCGATATTTACAGTCGAACGGTTCACGCTTGACATACTGATAATATTATCCCCATGCCCGACAGTAAATGTAGAACCTGTTCCGCCGTGTGAAAGGCGCTCAAGCCCCAAAACAAATATCTCATTGTTTCCGTTACCAAAATCTATTGTTGAGGAGTGTGAGTCAAGAACATATCCTTTATTGTTGCCATCACCCAATGACATGGAGGCATTGCTGAGCGATAAATCCGTAAAGTTGTTCTCGCCGTTGCCGACAAGCATTGTGGAAGTGTGCAAGTTAAGAATATCAAAACTGTTATTTCCATTGCCGAGATTGAGGGTACTTTGCTCAAACTTCCAAGCGCTTACGCTATTGTTGCCGTCGCCAAGATGGATAACGCTATCGTCCACACCTTTTGCGATATGTATGCTATTGTCACCATCACCGCCCTTGATGCTGCTTTCAATCAATCGCCTTGCATGAACGGTATTATTGCCTTCGCCTAAATCAACAGTTGTATTATTTGCGTGTATATAGACAGTATCGTCACCGCTGCCTGTGCTTATTGTGGCATTATCTGTCAAGTTAAAGATAATGTCATTGCCGTCACCCGTGACTATGTTTTTTGCGTTGATATTTACGATAATACTGTCGACATCGTCATCAAGTTCATTGCCTAACACTTCTTGTAAATTTCCGTCTTTGTCGTAAATTTTCGTTGTGTTTGTAGCAACGGAATAGACGGAAACTGTGCCGTCATCATTTTCTGCAATGCTAGTATCATCGCTCACATGTAGGCTGATATTTTGCCCATTTTTTGACTGAAAATTCAGTTCATACGTGCTGAGGCTTTCGCCTAAATCGTTTGTATATATATTTTCTTTAAGAGAAATATTTGCACCTTGCGCGCTTGTAAGATGTGCTTCAAAAGGAGCGTTCAGTTCTTTTTCTTCCCAATCGGCAAGAGTCATCATAGATGTATCTGCTTTAAGCCCGATAAGTCCTGTGATTGTGTCTTCCTGAAAAAAAGCCTGTGCTTTTTCTGTGGAATTCTGTGCAGAAATATGTTTTGAGGAGTTTTCGTCTTTGTTTTCTTGTGCATCACTGATATATGACGTTTGTTCAGTATTTTGCGCTCTGTTATAATTACCTATTGATATTGGATCGACATAATGTTTTTGTGATGAAATACTTGCAACTGACATAAAGCACCCCCACGTTAAAGTATGAAAAATTTTCCTACAAATCTATGCAAGCGGTTTTAGTGCAATTTTTATTCCATTGAAAAATCAGGAAAATTTTTCTTGTTGCAAAAAGTTTATAGATACGCATTACTGTAGAGCATTTGTAATAAAGGGCGATGCAAAATAATAGATTAGATTTCTATACGTCGTAACTGATTGATTTTCAAATACAAGCAAGGTTTGTGTGTTCCAGTTCTTGACGACAGTATTTGGCACATTTCAGCGTATCATACTGAAGGTTGTAAATTCTAAATACTTAAAAAAGTAAAGTCTCACAATGCCTTATACTATTAGACTATACATTATGAGACTTCAATATTTTTTATGTGGCGGAGAGGAAGGACTTCAATCTTGACATCTAATTTACTTTTATAATTGTTTTTATTTAATTGATAATTTTTATCTACCCCTAATTTTACCCCTAAAAATAAAAGTGTCTTTTTATTATATCATAGTTTTTTGAGTTTGGGAAGAGGGTAATTTTTGAGAGATTAGCGTTTCTCAAATTTTTTGTATTTATTACTAATTTCAATTATGCACAATACAAGAGAAGAAATAAATAAAACAATCATTGAAGCAATAGGAACTACAGGTATTGTCCATGCAAGATAGTGAGTTTCAAAATATTCAAACGAAAAAATAAAGCTCCAATAAATTAATATTACAGAAAAAAATTGAAAGTAAATCAACATCTTTGAAAAATTATTTGCAGTATCAACAATTGAAAGATAATAAAAGTATTTTTTAGCAGAAGAAAAGCCAAGATAGAAAAGGAGTAAAGAAATCAATCCGAAAGAAACAAAAGCAGTTCTATGATTTCTCATTTGCTCATGCATATATTGCCTTGTGTCTGGTGTGTCATCTTGTATCATCATCTCAAGTTTATGCATTTCATACATGTGAAAATCAAATATAGAGTCATTAAGATTGTTCATGCAAGAAATAAAAAAAAGAACTGAAATAACAGCAAAAACCGACATCTTTATAATATTATTTTTCATAACTCCCCCTACGCTTATTGCTATACTCGCTATAAGGCTCTAGAAGCCAATACTCTATCAAAATAAAAGAAGCATGAACGTCATGCGTACTTTTTCAATCACCTAAAGGTTCTCAAAAAAGCTACTGTGCCTCTAAATTTTCGTAAGTCTCACTATATTGACTTATCGTTCATTTACCGATGATACAATGTTCTATAATACAAAGTCAAGTATAATACTTTGCATGAATATAGGAAAAGCAGTAAAACATTTTCGCACAGAAAAAGGAATGAGTCAGCTTGCTCTAGGGCTTGCCATTGACCTTGACGCTTCGTATATTTCGAGAGTCGAGAACAACAAAAAAGAACCAAACCTAAAAACAATTCTGAAAATAGCTCATTCCCTTGAAGTGCCGCCATTAGTATTTTTGGAAAAGGTTATTGAAGTAGAAGAATAACTAAAACTTAGTTTTCAATCCCTAAGCTCTTTAAAAATAATTCTGATTTCTTTTGAGCTTTACTTATTTGCTCGGCTGATAGCTCTTGCTCAAGTTCCGTTTTTAATTCCTTTAAATTAGTATCTTCTACGCCTAAAGCAAGAGCGGTTAATGATAATTCATACCCTTTCTCATCATCTTTTTCTACACCCTCGCCTTGCATGTAAAGCAAAGCAATCACTGCAATTGCGGTGGGGTATCCTTGTTGAGCTGCCATACTAAAATATTGTGCTAACATTTCATAGTTTGGATTTTCTCTGTCCTCTAGATAGAATTCGCCAAGCCTAATTTGTGAAGCAAGGTCGCCTTTTTCCGCTGAAGAATCTAAATAATAAACACCTTTTTCAATATTTTTTTCGCAACCTAAGCCATCTAAATATATAAAACCTAAATATTTTTGTACTGTTTCAAGCCCTTGCTTTTCGGCAAGTTCGTAAAGCTCTTTAGCTTTTTTATAGTCTTGCTTATAGCCATTTCCATAGAAATATAAATCGCCTAATTCAGCTTGAGCAGAGGGATAATTTTGCTGTGCCGCTTTTTCAAAATATGAGCCTGCTTTGATATAGTCTTGTTTTACAACGCCATCAACAAGATAAAAAGTGCCTACATAAAACTGAGCGTCAGTAAAACCTTGTGAGGCTGATTTTTCAAACCATTCAAAAGCCTTTTGATAATCCTGCAAAATGCCATCACCTTTATAATAGCACCAGCCTAAATTAAATTGAGCTTCTGTATAGCCTTGTTCGGCTGAAAGGCGGTAAAATTCTATAGCTTTTTCATAATCTTTATCAATGCCCTTTCCAAAATAAAAATAATCTCCTACACAGCATTGAGCCTCAGCCATTCCATATTCTGCAGCAATCATCAAGTATTGCAAAGCTTTTTTATAGTCTTGCATTCCAACATGAGAACTATCATATGTCATTCCGAGAACATAGTTTGCTTGAACATTTCCATTTTTAGCCATTTCTTCAACACGTAAGATTTCATCGGCATTGATAACTGTTTTCATAGTATTTTCTCCGTACTTTCAAAGCATATAGCAATGTAACTATCAATATTATCAAGTAAAAACGAATATTAGAAGCATGAAATAAAGCCGTCATTGGGAGGTCGCCCTGTATTCCCCTCCATATCTGGAAACAATATTAATAATATTGCCAGTGCACAGCAGAGGCGTATTTCTGTTGTCAATGACGACTATAAAAAGAATACTACAAAGCCTATCAAAATAAAAGTCTTTTTTTATAATATTTCTTCCTCTTCAAATATCCCTAATTCTATTGACATTTTTCTTGCAAGTGCCGTAAGTTCTTCGGTCGTCATTTCTGCGTATTGCTCATTGAGATTTATTTTCACTCTTTCTTGTGGCTTATTATCGCTATAATCAGCTAAGAACTTCATAGCGTTAGTATCGCCTTTGAGTGCTTTTTCATACTGTGCAAGTATCAGCTCTTCTTGCCTTGTGATGTCTTTGCCGTCTGCTTTGCCCTCAAGAATTGCTAAGATATGCTCTTTCATAGCCTTTTTTTCGTTCCTGCTTTTCGCTGATTGAATACCGCCCTTTTGCCCTGCTTGGCTTGCATTTGTTTTGTCAAAAGGTTTCAAGTTTTCATTATTCATTTTGTACCTCACTTTTTTAGATTTCTCACGCTTCACTCACGCTTGAATTATTTTTTTACAAGCTTTATTGTCTTTTTATATT
>CAYJPB010000067.1:0-11424 GCA_964371955.1 uncultured Desulfovibrionaceae bacterium
CTGCAAGCTCGTCCATAAGTTGTTCACTTGCCAAGAAAGCTTCGGGGCTACCGAAACCACGGAAAGCTGTTCCCCATGTGTTATTTGTTGTTACTACACGACCGAAACCGCGAATGTTAGGAATATCGTAGTTAGAACCGATACATTGAATACCGCGTGAACCTGTCATATCGGAAAATTCATTGTATGGGCCGTAATCATAGGTGTATTCGTGTTGTAAACCAACAAGTATACCTGTTTTCTTGTCAGCTGCAAGTGTAGCGGAAATAGTGCAAGGAGGGCGCTTACCTGTGTAGTTCATTTGCTGTGCATATGTATACACGATATGTGAAGGACGTCCTGTAGCAATTGTTGCAACAGCTGTAAGAGCTTCACTTGTAGGGCTGAGTTTATAACCAAAGTTTCCGCCCATTGGGTTTGTTGTGATGATAATATTTTGCATTTCCATTCCAATACCTGCGGCAATCATTGCGGCGTGCATGTGAACACCAATGGATTTTGAGTGGATATGTAAGTTATTGTCAGCATCAAAATAAGCAAATGAAGTATCGGGTTCAATCGGCATGTGAGGTTGTCTGCTACCTCTAAATACACCGCTCACGCTCACGACATCACTGCTTGCAAATAATGCGCTTGGGTCATCACCTTTTTCAAGTGGTTGAGTAAAGATAACGTTTGGTGTGCCTTCATGGATTTCAAGTGCGCTATCTTCCATTGCTGCTTCGGCAGAAAGATATGCGGGCAACAACTCAAGTTCAACTTTCACTTTTTCAGCGGCTTCTAAAGCTTGATCGCGGCTGTCGGCACACACCAATGCAACGGGATCGCCGTATTGGAAGATTTTCTTGTCGCAAAGAATAGGTTTTTCCCAACCGTCACCAAGACGGTTTGGGTGCCCTGTGAGAGAGAAAATACGGTTGTTACCTTTAATGTCAGCCGCTGTAAGAACTTTTACAACGCCGGGCATTTTTTCAGCTTCTGAAATGTCAATACTTTTGATATTTGCATGATATGCTTCGGTTTGAACCATTGCAAGAAAGAGAGTATTTTCAGGCATTTTAGGTGCAATATCTGCACCATATTCCAATGTACCCGTAACTTTTGCAATAGCTGTCGGACGAGGGCGTTTTGTTCCCCATACACTACCGTCAGCAGGAGCGACATAGTCAAGACTTGATAAAGGCGCTTCACCACGGACAACGGCTGCTGCTGCCATAACGGCATCAACAATGGGTTTATAACCGGTACAACGACAAGCATTGCGGTGTTTTTGGAACCATTCACGTACTTCTTCACGTGTTGGGTTATTATTTTCGTCAAGCAAAGCTTTTGCAACAACAATAAAGCCGGGTGAACAGAAACCGCATTGGGTTGAACCATAAAGAATGAAAGCTTTTTGCACAGCGTGTAATGATTCGGGATTACCTACACCTTCAATTGTGGTGATAAGGCAACCTTCTTCAACGCGACTCATTTTTGTGATACAAGAACGGACGATTTTTCCGTCGATAATAACTGAACATGCACCGCACTGCCCTGTTCCGCATCCTACTTTTGTGCCTGTTAAACCAAGTTGATCACGAATGACGGTAGAAAGCTTTGCGTCGGGTTCAACCATAAGGTTGCGCTCAATCCCGTTTATATATATACGTTTTTGTATAACTGCCATTTTAAATCTCCAATTTAATTCACAACCACCCCCCTTTTTAGAGGAGGGTGGCCAATATTTATTTATTATTCAAACGAGTTACTACCAAGCTTTTTCAAAAAGTTCAATTGCTTCTTGGATAGTAGGCTTACGTGGAGTTGTGAGAGTTGCTGCTTCTTTTTCAACTGCGCATGTAGCAAGAATTTCAAATGCATCACGTGGAACTGCAGTATCACGAAGACGTGGAATACCGATTTCTTCAGAGAGTTTTGTCAAGAAGTCAACAAATTCTTTGCTGAGTTGTTCGTGATTTTTGCCTTTTACATCCATTCCAAGAGCGTCGCACATGCTTGCCATTTTTTCTGGAGAAATTGCAGGAGCGCTGTATTCCATAACGATTGGAAGAGCAATAGCATTACCAACACCGTGAGGTACGTTGAAGTGTGCACTCATTGGGTGTGACATTGAGTGAGCAAAACCAAGGCTTGTGTTACCCATACAGATACCTGTGATTGCACTGGCAAGAATCATGTCTGAACGAGCTTCAAGATCGTTACCGTTTTTACATGCTCTTGCAAGACTGCGACCAATCATTTTGATTGATTCTAAGTTCATTGCATCGGTTACAGGGCTAGCCCAAGTTGAAACATAACCTTCTATAGCGTGTGTCAAAGCGTCCATACCTGTTGAAGCTGTGATTGCAGGTGGAAGACCATAGGTAAGTTCAGGATCAATCAAAGCCATTGTTGGAGAAACATTTTGTCCAAGAACAACCATTTTTCTTTTTTCTTCTGAATGTGTGATAACTGTAACGTTTGTCACTTCACTGCCTGTACCTGCTGTGGTTGGAATAGCGTAGAAAAGACCACCCGGATTTGGAACAGTGTTGAAACCATCATATTGAGCAATAGGGAATGGATTTGTTGACAAGATATTTACTGCTTTTGCTGTATCAATGGAACTACCACCACCGATAGCAACAAGAGCGTCGGCTTTAAAATCTTTTGCAAGAGTTGCAGCTTCTTCAACTTGATAATCAGGAGGGTTAGGTAAAACACCGTCGTATTGATATGCTTCAATACCTGCTTCGCCCAAAATGGCGAGAACTTTATCAATGATACCGGCCATTTTTACGCCTTTATCAAAGATAAGGAATACACGTTTTACGCCTTGACCTTTAAGCATGTTACCTAATTCATTTACAATTCCGGGCCCGAAGTTAATCGCTGTAGGTGCACTAAAAGCAAAATTCATAATCAAATCTCCTTAAATTATTTTGATGATTCAAAAGTAGTTCTCTTATAGCAAGAATAATGCCAAAAGAAAAAAATAATTTTGCTCTTTTATTCGTTTGAAATATAAAGAAATATTCAGACACTCGCTTGTGATTAAAGGAGTGTTGTTCAAAGCTTGAACATGTTTTGTTTCTTGCATTGTTCAAAAAATGAACATGTTTATTTGTATTCACAGTTTTGTATAATTTATTGTGGTAACATCAGGAGAGGGGCTGTTATTATTTCGGTAAACATATTCATAACACCGCCGGTAATTGAAAGAAGTGCATTTCCTATTGCTTGAAAAACTTTCACAGAAAGTGTTGGATCGGAAAGCGAACCGCTCACATTAATTGGAATTGTGGGCATATTTTCATACGAAACGTCGGCATCGAGTGTGAGATACCATTGCGGAAGATCTATAAGCAGATCACCATACAAAGAAACATCGCCCGAAAGGTGAAGATCTTGCGAAGAAAGTACGCCGTTTTCAATTCTTCCGGAAAGAGAAAGATTTGAAAAGTAGGAAGGTTCACTTTGTGGATTTTGCATACTCGGCAAAGGAGGAAGCGCATAATTCGATTGCGGACTTGGAGTTGCGCTTACAAAATATCCATGTTGCATATACATAAGCACGCTTCCGTCCATGCTTTCTAATAAATCACTATAATCTGACAGCACATGAGAAACTTGCCCGTCGAGTGAGGCAGTGCCGGCTATATGTGTACTTTGCCCGCGTCCCCGTGTGAGCGAAAGCATGTCAACACCGTTCGCTTTTATATGTGTGTTGAGCATAAGAAAATCCTGATACGTTTTTCCTTGTAAATCAACAGCTATACTGCCTGCTCCGGAGAATGAAGCGCTGGGTGTGAGTTTTATGTTTCCACCAATAAAACTGTACGGAACAGAAACATTTGTAAACGGAATTTTATAAAGCCAAAATTCATCAATATTAACAGTGCCGTGAATATTCAACTCCGACAGAAACCTTAAAGGAATTTCTCCGCTTGAAGAAAAAGGTATTGTGCTTTGCGGTGGAGTTAAGGGAGTAATATAACGATCGAGATTGAGTGAATTAGCGTGTATATGCAATTGAGAGGCGTTGCCCATACTATGAATAAAATCTCCCTCTATATGCGTATCGTCCACCTGCAAACTGAATCTTTGTGCCGAAAACACAGAATTTTCATAGATGAAAGGCAGTTCAAGCTCGATATAACCGAGGGCTGTATCATCTTTGAGCGGTGAAAAATGTATGCCGGCATCGTTGAGAATTTGCTCAAAATTTCTGCTCAGAATATCAATATTGCCTGAAATTTGCGTATTATTGAATGAGTTTAATGTAACATTTCCTGCAAAGCTCAAGTTCTGGGCTGTTCCCGAAAAAGACGAATAGTGTATGCTCTCATCTGAAAAGTTTAGACTGAACAAACCCTTACTTTTTGTTTGCAGTGCAATGGGGCTATAGGTATTGAGTGCAAGTTCGGCGCTGTTGGAAATAATGGTATCAGGCAACATAGTAATGAAATCATAGGCAACAAGAGCATTTGCAAGACTGAGTTGAGCACTTGCATTTTCAAATTCTGCAGTGAGTGAATATGTGCCCTCAAGGTTTCTCAAGCTCGCTCTTTCTGTGGCTGTATTATCAGTAATGTTTGCATTCAAGGAGAGATTATGAAAAGCTCTTTCTTCATTTTCGCCAAGGAAAGAGCCGTGTGAAATATTTGCGTATACTTCTCCTG
Organism: uncultured Desulfovibrionaceae bacterium; assembly: GCA_964371955.1. GTDB lineage: Bacteria > Desulfobacterota > Desulfovibrionia > Desulfovibrionales > Desulfovibrionaceae > CAYJAZ01. The sequence goes on from CAYJPB010000067.1 coordinate 4,665, forward strand.
TCAAGTGCGCAAAGGCTTGTGCGATGTTTTCATTATCATCGTATACATCAACACTTCCTCTCAGCACTCCATCAATAGGAATATCTATGCCTAACATTTGCTTAAGTTCTGCAAGAGAGACATCGTTAACATCCCCCTCTATTGCCAAGCCGTTACCGAGATTGATAATTGCCTCTACAGTTCCGTCAGCAATATTTCCTATTTCCACTGGAATTTCAACGCCGTTTTCGTCAGACTGAATCAGCGTAAGCACATTTTCTGCTTCAAAATTGAGATAGGTGGCAGTTACCGCACTCAAGTCTACTGTATATAAAAATTTACTTTCTGAATTTTCTGTAAGCTCAATGTCGTTATCTATTGTATTTTGTGAATAGTTGATTGCTTGAGTTTCTAGGCCCAAAGTTTCGGGAAAAACAGTGTCTAAATCAATAAAATCTGCTTCTGCACGAATGTCCAGAGCTTGTCCGTCCATAAAGGTATACAGTGCCTCACCTTTAAAAATATAGTCTTGTATATAAACAGTAAGGTTATTGCTTGAAATGCCGTCAACACTTATATAGGCATCAAAATTGCCTGAAATATCGTCAAGTATATTTGAAAGCGTCGGCGTAAGTGAGCGGGCAAAGCTAAACCAACGAGTCAGGCTGAGTTTTTGCAAATCAACGCTTGCAGTTAATTGTGGACTTGGTAGCAATTCTTCAAGTTTTGCCGAAAAAGTGAGCGCGTTGTCTTCGGCAGAAAATGCTCCGTCTGTAAAATATATATCTTCAAAATCGTTGAAATTAAAAGTAAACAGTAAGCGTGTGTCTATATTTTGTGATGGCAGAACAAAGCGTGTAAGTATCTCCGTTTCTTGCGTAAAGGGAAGTAAATCAAACGTGTGTGAAAGACCTATCGTACCTCTTGTATGCACTGTGTTTTGCCAAGACGTACCAAGCAGATTGATATGTCCTTTAACTTCTGTATTTGCTGTAAGGCTTTCGCTTTCAAATGAGATATCGCTAAGAATTAATTCTATATTTTGGAACGAAACTCCCTCATACGTCTGAACCTGTTCGTTTGTAAATATTGGAGAAAGCAGTGATACAATATCAGGATTTTCAAAGTAGAGGCGTATATCGGTAAATGCATGAGTAGATACGTCAAAATCTTCAAAAGTATAGTGAATAACATCTTCGCTCGTGGTAAATAAAAGATCAAGCGTGGTATTATTAGCATTTATTTCAACATTTCTAATATTTTGCGGAATTTGTTCGTAACTTTCAAGAAAATCAATAGCAAGTTCAATGTCTTCTTGAGGTGAAACTTCTGAATCGATACGTATTTTCGCTGTATTAAAATCAAGGGCCGAAAGTATAGGTTCGCCCTTAAGAAGCGAAGTCCACGCAAATTCTATGCGGATGCTTTGTGTCTGCGATTCAATTTCTATATTGTTTTCATTATAGTCAATTGTCACATTCTCAAGTGAAACAGCAAGGTGAGGAAAAAAATGGATATCTATATCCTGTATATCAATTGCGAGCGGACTAATACTTTCCACTGCCTCTTCAACCAGAGGGATAAGTTTTGCAGGCTGTAAAAAAGACAAATATATATGGAGGCAAAATGTAAGAAATAAGCCCCAAATAAGCAAAAATAAAAAATTCCATTTCGATAAAACAATCTTCGACATACACAATCTCTTAAAGGCTTTTTCAATTATATCAATATTTTCTTGAATTGTTCTAGAGATTGTATAGAAAATTGAAAAAAACACAAGGATTTAATACGCATGTTCCCTGTTTTTGCGGTGCTTTGTCCACAGTGAAAGCGCTAGAGCAATCCCAATAAATATTGAGCCTATTTTTTTAATTTCAGTCACAAAATGCTTTTAATTTATTTCTGCTTATGCTATAAAATTTTATGAAAAGATATAGTAAAGATTTTAGATTAAGTGCTGCGAAAGCGGTTATAAGCAAGCCTGTATGCAAAAAAAAGCATATAAGATTTTTGAACTGCTCATAGAGGAACATTTATTGCCTCATCTCAAAGCCGATGACATACTTGTGCTTGACAATCGACGAGCCCACAAAAGTGAGAAAGTTGAAAATCTTGTCGAAGCCGTAAGAGCAAGGGTTGCGTATTTACCACCGTATAGCCCAGACTTGCCCCCCATAGAACAGATGTGGAGCAAGGTGAAACCTGTACTCAAAAAAAGTGAAAGCTCATTTTTTACATCTAATTTCATTATTAAAGTTGATTTTGAATGAGTGTAAAGCTCTGCTTTGCCCAAAATATATTTTGGGGCATGCACACGCATTAAGGCATGCGTGTATGTGCATATTATGCACATTGATTTTTACAAATTTTTTTTTGTAGTATTATGGTGAAAATATCGGACTACTTTCAAATTCGATTCCGTGAGGAAATGTAAAACTATTAAGTGTAATTTGATTAATGCTACTTTATAAGATTACGAGAATAGAGTTGAACGGCATAGCAAACCCCACATAGAGTATACAGCCTTACTTTTTAGCCCATAATACAAGTGATTGCATTGTTGGAATAAGCTCTTTTGATTTCTCTGTAATAAAATATTCTACACGAATCGGCATTTCATTATATTGTATTCTTGTGATTAAACCGTCTTTTTCCAGCTCTTTTAAAGAGGAGGCAAGCATTGTATTTGTAATGCCTGTAACCTTTTTCATAAGTTCACTATATCTAACACCTTTTCCTGATGATAACACACAGATAATTGGAATTTTCCATTTGCCGCCTATTTTTTTCAGAGCGACTTGCAAGGGACATTCTTCCATGCAAGGGCAATAATCAACTGTACATTCACTCATATTTTTCGTACCTCCTCATATTTTAATGCCTTATTGACACTGTAATCTTTTTGTGTGTATATTGTATTAGCTTTGAAAAACAAAGTCAATCACAAAAACTGATAAAAAGGAATTAGCATGAAAAATTTAGAAAATGTTAGCAAATTATTTATGGACAAAGAAAGCACTAAAATTATCAGCACTGTAGCAGAAGACGGCGAGGTTCATTCAATTGTTGCCGGAAGCATTATAGTAGTTGATGATGATACAATGGCGGTTGCAGAAGTATTTATGAATACTACAAGTGCAAATTTACGTGCAAACAGTAAGGTAGCTTTACTTGCCATAAAGGGCATGGAATCTTATCTGGTGAGTGCGACAGTGCAAAATCGCTTTACAGACGGTGAACTCTTTGATAAATTTTCTAAAATGTTTGAAAGTATGAAATTTAAACCCAAAGCTGTATGGACTTTTAGCGTCGATAAAATCTATGATGAAGGCGCCGGGGCAAATAGCGGTAAGCAATTATTCTAAAGCAAACTGTAGTGAAAATTATGAATATTCAAAATTGTTATACCTATTCGTTCAGCCCCTCGGGAACAACCGAAACTATTTTAAAAGCTCTGTCAAAAATTCTTCCCAACAATGTATTTCAAAGTATCACTGCAAAATCTGTGGCTCAAGAATTTACAACTGAAGATTTAGTTATTGTCGGAGTGCCGGTTTTTGGCGGGCGAGTTCCCAATATCGCTTTAAAAAACATTGAAAACTTAAAAGGCAATAATACCCCTGCGATAGCTGTTGTTGTCTATGGAAACAGAGAGTACGACGACGCTCTTTTAGAACTTGTACATACATTAAGTAAGCAAGGATTTAAAATAGTTTCGGCTGCCGCTTTCACTTCAAGACATTCTATTGTTACCGAGATTGCAAAGACAAGACCTAATGCAGATGACTTGACTAAAGCAGAGAAATTTGCACAAGAAACTTTAGAAAGGCTATCAAGTATTAACGACATTGCAAACTTTGCTGATGTTAAAGTGAATGGTAATTTTCCGTATGTAAAATATGGTGGACTTCCTGTAAAAGCAAAAGCAACTTCTTTATGCAATAAGTGTGGCGCTTGCAGTTCAGCATGTCCGGCGCATGCAATTCCTAAAGATGCTCCTGATAAGACAGACAAAAAACTCTGCATAACCTGTATGCGATGTATTAGTCTATGTCCGCAAAACGCAAGGCAAATAAATAAGGTTTTTAAAAAAATAATTGAAATGGCTTTGAAAAAATCAACAAGTCAAGAAAAGCTTCCTGAATTTTTTGTTTAGTGTAAGCTAAAATAAAAAGCCTGTGAAATAAGCTGTATATTCAAAACTTATTCCACAGGCTTCAAATTTTAAAAACTCACCCTATTCTTTGCTATTTTGAATACGGTGGATTTTGTTTTGTAAGCATACTGCATAAAGGCATAGTAATAGCCGCACAGATAACAGCAGCAAACGTTTCTGAAAATTCTGGATGGATTGGATATGTTCCAAATATTGCTTTCCACGCTACCCATATAAAGCCCACGGAAGCAGTAAGTATCATACTCATCACAGCACCTTTTTCTGTGCTCTTTTTCCAATAAATAGCAAAGAGTAAAACAACAAACAAAGAACCGCGTATTGTGTAAGAGAAATATACCATATCAAGAATTCTTGTTCCATGCGCAAAAACAATTGCCGTAAGAACGCAAATCAAACCGGAAACACCTGTGGATACTTTGGATACAAAAAGCACTTTATCGGCACTTGCTTTAGGGTCGATGTGGCGTCTGTATAAGTCCAAAGTAAACATCGTTCCCGATGCAAGAATCAATGGGGCAATAGTAGACAAAATAGCTGCCATAATTGCCGCAAGTACCGCCCCGCCAACAGCAGGGTTTAATGACATCATAAGTTGTGGCAATGCAAGTTTTGCATCTTGAAGTTCAGGGAAACGTATTTTTGCCGCCATACCCAAAACAGCTACCAACAAACCAAAAGGAGCAACAACACAAGCAGTTATCAATGCGGCTTTTTTTGCTGTTACTTCATCTTTTGCGGCAAGCAAAGGTTGAATACCTGCCTGCGCCGTGCACGCTCCAAGCAAAGATGCAAGTATCCATGAAAAAACAGTTCCTTTCCCGATACCGAACATACTGCTATACGGTTCTGCAGGTAAGGTAGTCATAATAGTATTAAGTCCGCCCATTTCTGATGAAACCACTAATACGGCAATGATAATTCCGCCATACATAACAACGAGATGGAGAATATTTGTATACCCAACTGCCAGCATACCGCCGCGTAAAGTATAGACTATAAATCCGACACCAAGCACAATAACAGAAGTTGTATAGTCAAGCCCAAGAACAGCGACGCCAAGCGCACCTGCCCCAACAACTTGCGCAGTGCCTATGGCAAGCATAACAAAAATGAGTAGCACACTTGCAACAGAGTGTGTCTTTTCTCCGGCAAATTTACCTAAAATAGCCGGAACGGTAACAACGTCAAGACTTCTGTAAAGTTTTGCAAATAAAATCGCTAAAAAAGCTACTCCCATACCGTTTGCAATGGTGTACCATGCACCTGATAAGCCGAATGAATAACTGTATTCGGCAACACCGGTAGTAGAAGTTCCGCCTAGCCATTCACCGGCACCTGCCGCAACGCACATCATAACCCCTAGACCTGCGCCGTGGAATGATCCAGCATTCTTTCCGCCTTTTTTTACGGCAATTGTGCCTATTGCTATGGTGAGTGCTAAATAGCCAACAACGATAAATAGCTGTAATGTCATAGTTTTTCCCTAAATGAAATACCTTGTAAAGATTATAGTAATCTATGTAATCAGTCAATACATTTTTTTGTTTACTATGTTAATTAAATCACTTAATTTTTGAGTAAAAAAAGGTTTTAAGAACTTAACGCAATTCTCGGTATTCCTGCAAAACTCTCTGATGTGGGGGTTACTGCCGACCTTATTCCACAAATGGCTATAGACACATTAAAAAGTGGTAATATTCTTGTAAATCCAAGACAATCTACCGAAAAAGATATCATCGCATTATACCACAAAGCTTTATAGCACTAACGAAATCATGTAGAGCGTGAAATCATTTGCAATGAAGACGATATCTTAGTAGATGTTCTTCGTAAAATAGGACTTACAGGTACTAAAGTTGCCTGTAGATCGGGGCATTGTGGAGCGTGTAGCCTTATATTAAACGGCAGGAGTGATTCCCAAAATTGAGACAATGTGTTAAGGTGCAAACCTAGGAGGACATAAAATGTCAGTACGCTAAACACACAGCCTGGTTTTTAAGGCAAAGGTAGCCTTAGCAGCATTGTCAGAGGAAAAGACAATCGCAGAACTCTCATCGGAGTTCGGCGTGCGCGTTTCCTAAATTAGCAAATGGAAACAGGGGCTTATCGAAAACGCTTCGGAAATTTTCAGTAAAGAAATTCAACAGCCCAAGAAAAACGTGAGAAAGAAATCAAAGACTTACTCGCGAAAATTTAGCAACTCGCGGTGAAATGCGATTTTTTAGCCAACATCTGGAAGAAGCTTTAGGCACTTCTTCCAGACAAGCTATGATATCGCCTGAAATTCAAGAGCTAAGTGTCACTAGATCGTGTTGATACTAATGTATCCAAATCATGAAAGTGGCAAACTGTATGAACGCCATAAACATTATATCAGTTTTGTCGTCGCGAGTGAAGACTCTACCGTAATTGCTATAATTCCCTCAGTTTGTAGTGCTGCAAAAATGCGCTGTAGTGCACCTGATTTTGCCCAACGACTAAACTTTTTGTATATTGTCTGCCATTTCCCAAATTCAGGTGGTAAAGCCCTCCACTTACACCCATTTTCGGTAATATACAAAATTGCATTGATAAAATCACGGTTAGCGACCTTTACATTTCCTC